>JBGSTP010000194.1:0-12553 GCA_041736515.1 Pirellulaceae bacterium | reverse complement strand
GAAAAAGTCAGAACCAAACGGCAATTCTGCAGGCGATGCAGCCGAAAAGAGCAGCAACTCTCCCAAGTCGACCAATGATCCTAGCACTGAGAATTCCAGCGACAATTCGGATAAGGAAACCGCAAAATCAAAAGAGAAATCTCCGGAACCAATCGAGATCGATTTCGAGCGAATCCACGAACGCGTGAGGAGAATCTCGATTCCGAACAGTTTCGAAGGCGGCCTATTGTTTTCTCCAGATGGCAAGCGGCTTGCCTTCAACGCCTCGGTGGATGGAAAGCGGGGCTGGTATACGGTCGAGTTTCCGAGCGAATTATCCCCCAAGCTGCTGACCACTGAAACGGGAAGAGAGGCAGTGTGGACCGAGAAAGCCAATGGCATTCTCTACTTGACTGATGGCGTGCCAACTAAAGTTGACACCAACGGCAAAACCGAAAAGTACAGTTTTCGCGTGGCTCAAATTGCCTCGCGAGCGGGCTGGCTGCAGTCCGGTTTCGAAGCGGCGTGGTTGGTGATGCGCGAAGTGTGGTATGACAGCCGCTTCGCGAATCGCAATTGGGATGACATTCGACGCAAGTACTCGGCGGCAGCGGCAGCAGCTCAGGACACCGCTTCCCTAGCATCCATCGTCGAGCTGATGCTTGGCGAACTCAACGGATCGCATCTAGGCTTCTCGCCCTCTGGGGCTCAGGGTGGTGCTCGAGGGCAGACCAACGATGGCTGGACAGATGTCACTGCTCATTTGGGTGTCCGTTTCGATAGCTCGTACCAAGGGCCAGGCTTATTGGTCCGGGATGTGATCATCGATGGACCAGCAGATAAGGAGGTCAGCAAACTGATTGCCGGGGATGTCATCCTGTCTGTCGATCGCAAGCCTGTTGATCCAGCGTTGGACCTCACGCTGATTTTAAATGGGCGATTGGATCGCGATCTGGCCCTGAAAGTTCGACGAAAGACTGGCGAAGCAGAGGAAAGCATCGAGGTAGATATAGTCCTCCGTCCGATCAGCTATGCCGTAGCACGATCGCTGCTGTATGAACAATGGCTGGAGAGCAACCGCAAAATTGTTGATAAAGCCAGTGGCGGCCGCTTGGGATATCTGCACATCCGCGCGATGGATATGGGGAGTTTTTATGAGTTCGAACGACAGCTATACAATGTGGGCTATGGTCGCGAAGCACTAGTGATTGATGTGCGTGACAATGGCGGTGGATCTACGACGGATCTGCTACTGACCGCACTCACACAACCGCGGCACGCGATTACTGTTCCCCGTGGCGGCGGTCAGGGCTACCCGCAGGATCGCGCTATCTTCGCATCCTGGTCAAAGCCTATCGTTGTGTTGTGCAATCAGAATAGCTACAGCAATGCTGAGATCTTTAGCCATGCTATCAAGACACTGGGACGTGGCAAAATTGTCGGCGTGCAAACGGCGGGTGGAGTTGTTAGCACGGGATCGGCTCAAGTTAATGACGTAGGGAATATTCGTGTCCCATTCCGGGGCTGGTTCTTAATCGGTACTGGGGATGACATGGAAATGAACGGATGTGTTCCGGACGAGATACTGTGGCCAATGCCCGGTGAACTGCCTGCTGGCATCGATCGGCAACTCGACAAGGCTGTCGAACTGCTCTTAAAAGAAGTTGGTGCGGGCCAGAGCGATAGGCAACTGAAGTACACAACCGAACGTTAAGAGCCATTCTCGGCGTACTTGACAACCGACGAGTGATGGACTGTAAACTGCTGCCCATCAGTCTCGAAAATTACCCCTATGGCCTTTCTGGGGAAACGACCAAATCGTCAAACCTTCATGCCTCAAGTTGCGATGTAGGAAACCTGCAAACTTTCTTACAAGTCCATTCTCGCTCAGCTTGGGTCACAGATGAGCCAGCCTGCAGTGTCTGTTCGAACCAGATAGCTCTCACTTTGCAGAATTAACTGAGCGAAAATCGTTGTGGCGATTACAAAACTGTAGCCACTTAGCTCTCGCTCAGAAGAGAGTAGCGTGTGCTCGCGTAAGCTGTCGGGCTGCCTGGTCTGGCGATCGCGAGCAACGTTTATCAGCGCAAATCGATAGCCCAACAAAGCGGAACGCGAGCCGCATCCCATGCGTTTACTGCATACGTCATATACGGCCAATGCATTGGATTGATCGCAGGTTTTCCGGCATACTTATTGCATAGATACCAGTCCACACCCTTGCAGACTTATGCTTAGGCTCACACAAAGGAGAAACTATGGATTTTAAAACCCGAATCAATCGTAGCACAACGATGCTAATGGCAACATGGCTTGTCGCTTGGTTGTTGACCCCACAACGCGAGACGCTGGCCCAGGATGCGGCGCAGTCTCCTGGAGGAAAGCAGATAGACATGGCCAATTGTCCCGTCGTCGGAGGCTCAGTACGACCTTCGTCGCAGCGTACCACGGCAACCGGTGGAATGTCGACCGATGATTGGTGGCCCAATCAATTGAACCTCAAGCTACTGCATCAGAACTCAGCTAAAAGCAATCCGATGGATGCAGGGTTCAACTATGCTGAAGAGTTCCAGAAGCTCGATCTGGAATCAGTAAAGCGAGACATCGAGACAGTGATGACTACGTCGCAGGATTGGTGGCCGGCGGACTATGGTCACTATGGCCCACTTTTTATTCGCATGGCTTGGCACAGTGCGGGTACCTACCGTGTGCAAGATGGACGAGGTGGGGCCTCGTATGGAACTCAGCGATTCGCACCGCTCAATAGCTGGCCCGATAACGCGAATCTAGACAAGGCGCGGCGTCTGCTGTGGCCGGTAAAGCGTAAGTACGGAGATAAGATTTCGTGGGCTGACTTGATGGTGCTGACAGGCAACGTCGCGTTGGAGTCAATGGGATTCAAAACCTTTGGATTTGCAGGTGGCCGCGAAGACGTCTGGGAACCTCAGGAAGACATATACTGGGGGCCAGAGAGTGAATGGCTGGGCGACAAGCGTTACTCGGATGGACGTCAACTGGAGAATCCACTGGCGGCTGTTCAAATGGGGTTGATTTACGTCAATCCTGAAGGGCCGAATGGCAAGCCCGATCCGCTCGCCTCAGCGAAAGATATCCGAGCTACCTTCGCCCGGATGGCCATGAATGACGAAGAGACAGTCGCTTTGATCGCGGGGGGGCACACTTTTGGCAAGGCCCATGGCGCCGCGGACGCCAGTCAAAACGTCGGAGCGGAGCCTGAAGCGGCAAGCATCGAAGAACAGGGATTCGGCTGGAAAAACGCCTATGGTAAGGGCAACGCGGGCGATACGATTACCAGTGGTCTGGAGGGCGCTTGGACGTCTACACCTACAGCTTGGTCGAATGGTTATTTCGACAACTTGTTCGGGTACGAATGGGAAGTGGTGAAGGGGCGAGGAGGAGCTTGGCAGTGGACACCCAAGGAGGAATCCGCTCAGGGCACGGTGCCCGATGCTCACGATCCCAGCAAGGCGCATGCGCCAATCATGTTTACTACCGATATGGCGCTGCGCATGGATCCGATTTACGGCCCAATATCGAAACGCTTTCATGAACATCCCGATCAATTTGCCGCGGCCTTTGCGAAAGCTTGGTACAAACTAACGCATCGCGACATGGGCCCCTACTCGCGATGCCTGGGGCCGCTTGTTCCGGAGCCACAGCTCTGGCAGGACCCAGTCCCAGCCGTTGATCATGAGCTAGTCAACGATCAGGATATCGCTGTGCTTAAGGGTCAATTGCTGTCTTCCGGACTGTCAATTTCAGAATTGGTTTCCACGGCTTGGGCATCCGCTTCCACCTTTCGCGGTTCGGATAAGCGCGGCGGAGCCAACGGTGCGCGCATCCGTCTTGCTCCACAGAAAGATTGGGAAGTCAACAATCCTGCCGATCTGGCTAAGGTGCTGTCGGCGCTCGAAAAGATTCAGCAGGACTTCAACCGCTCGCAAACCAGTGGCAAAAAGATTTCGCTAGCAGATCTGATTGTTCTAGGGGGTTGCGCAGCGGTTGAGGCCGCCGCAAAAAATGCTGGTCAGGAGGTCCAAGTTCCCTTTGCACCCGGTCGCACCGATGCCTCGCAAGAGCAAACCGACATCGAGTCGATAGCTGTGTTGGAGCCCAAAACAGACGGTTTCCGAAACTTCTTCGGACGCGAACAGGATCGCCCCGCGGAGGAGCTGTTCCTGGATCGAGCTCAGCTGTTGACACTGACCGCTCCGGAGATGACGGTGCTAATTGGTGGTATGCGGGTACTCAATACCAATGCAACTTTCCCGGGATTGGGCGTTTTTACCAAACGTGCTGAAGCGTTGACCAATGACTTCTTTATAAACTTGTTGGACATGAGAACCTCATGGCGGAAATCAGCAGTTTGCGATCATTTTTATGAAGGAATCGATCGCAAATCAGGTGCTGTGAAATGGACAGGAAGCAGAGTGGACCTGATCTTTGGATCAAACTCGCAGCTCAGGGCGATAGCGGAGGTCTATGGCGCCAACGATGCGCAGCAAAAGTTTGTACAGGACTTCGTGGCTGCGTGGACGAAGGTCATGAACCTAGATCGATTCGACCTCGAGTAAGGGCACCTGCCCTAGCCGGCAGTTCCCGGTGGGTTCGTTTAGCCAGTTGGACAACGCTGCTTTTCATTTGACATAGCTAAAAACCGCAGGGCTTTAGTGGTTAGTGAGCGGCCTGACGTTAGCTAGCCGTTGGTTCCCGCAGTAAAAACCAGCGGCTAGAGCCCTGCCGCACGCGGAAGCGATGGTGTCCAACTCAGAATGTAAATAAAGTCAGCAGTCGCTCGAGTGAAGAGCGGCTGCTGCTGCACATCGCAGGCATTTTCACTGGTTTGATTCGTCCTCCATCAAACCTCGCAATCAAGTGTGCCGCTCCAGTATACTGTTGTGAGCCATTTAGCCGTGCTTATACCTGATAGCGATGATTGCGATGATTCGATGCTACTTTATCTTGCTTTCCTATTTCTGCCTGGCACCGGTTTGTTCCACAGCCGCGGATCACCCCAACGTGCTGTTCATCGCCGTTGATGATTTGCGGCCTTCGATCGGCTGCTACGGTGATCCGGTGGCCATCACTCCAGCGATGGATCGACTGGCAGCCAGTGGCATGTTGTTCCGGCGAGCCTATTGCCAGGTCGCTGTTTGCAACCCCTCGCGCGCCAGTCTGCTGACAGGATTGAGGCCGGATAGTCTGGGGATCTGGACCTTACCCATCCACTTTCGTGAAGCTAAGCCGGATGCGATCACATTGCCCCAGTGGTTTCGCAAGTTCGGATACACAGCAGTTAGTCACGGCAAAATATTTCATAATCCTACGCCAGACCCACAGTCTTGGAGCGAAGCTATTCGGGAGCAACCGACTTTGCCCTTCGCCTATCCAGCAGGCACTCGCGAGAGAGTTAAGGCGGTAGATGATGAATTACCGCCAAACGATTGGAGGAAAGATAATCTGCGAATGCCGAGTACGGCTGCACCGGAGTTGGAGGACCACCAATTATTGGATGGGGCCCGTACAGACATGGCCATCGAAGATCTTAGTCGTTTGGGGAGATCAGGTAAGCCGTTCTTTCTAGCGATGGGTTATATTCGACCACACTTGGCCTGGGTTGCGCCGAAGAAGTACTGGGACCTGCATGATCCACAGAAGCTGCCAGTGCTAACAGATCAGATTGTTACACCCAATACTCCGAAGTATGCCTTGGCTAATAACAGTGAATTAAGTCACTATGTTGATCTGGTCGATTTTCCAGAGCCTTGGGATAAACACACTATTTCAACGGAACAAGCCAGGCACCTGATACACGCCTATTATGCGTGTGTTAGCTATGTAGACGCTCAAATTGGTCGATTGTTGGAAGCATTGAAGGAGGAGGGGCTAAGCGAGAATACGATCGTGGTTTTATGGAGCGACCACGGTTGGAAACTTGGAGAGTTTCGTGGTTGGGGAAAGATGTCCAACCTAGAGATTGATACTCGAGTGCCACTGCTAATTTCTGCTCCTGGGCTGCTTGCAGCCGGACGTCAATCGGAACAGCTCGTTGAACTTCTAGATGTCTACCCAACGCTATGTGAATTGGCCGGAATCGAGGTGCCTGGTTTCGTGGAAGGGCGAAGTTTGGTACCAATCCTAAAACAGGCCGACGCGGAGGTGCACAGTGCAGTTGTCAGCCAATACTATCGCAAGCTAGACGACCAAGAATATATGGGTTACTCCATCCGCACCAAGGATTATCGTTTGGTAGAGTGGAGAGAATTTTCTACCGGCTCGGTAACCGCCCGCGAGCTGTATGATCATCAAAGCAGTGATTCTGAAACCGTCAACGTGATCGATACCGCACCACAAGAGTTGATAGAGCAGCTCACGAGCGAGCTGCTCAAAACGCACCCGCGGAAGAAACTTGAAATGACCCCAGCCATCCACTCGAATCCGAGCAGTGGACGTTGGCGGACAGAAATCGCTTTTTCTAATCAGTCGCCATCCGAGTTGTTGATTTACCCGATTACGCCGGACGGGAAGCGCGGCAAAGTAAAGAAGTTGGGGCCCACTCAGGAAACTAGACTGCAGGCAAGAGTTGGGGGAGTGTATGTCGTCGAAAGTTCGGACGGAAGAGTACATGAGATTCACTCTCCTTCGGTTCCTGCACGTACCATCATTTTTCAGAATTCAACGGAAGCTGAGCCTCGATGAGACTTTGTTTTATTCTGCTTTATGTTTTGACGTTAAGTGTATGGCTTTTTATAAGCCTGTCGTCATCGCTACGCGTTTTTTCAGCCGAGGAGCTTCGACCTAATATCTTATTGATTCTGGCAGATGACTTGGGATATGGCGATGTCGGCTGCTACAACTCGGCAGCCAAAGTCGAAACGCCCAACCTCGACCGACTTGCTACCGAAGGCATGCGATTTACCGACGCACACAGCCCTTCCACGGTGTGCACTCCGACGCGTTATAGCATTATGACTGGACGGATGGCCTTTCGTACGGGTTATCGGGGCGTATTTAGTGGTGTTGGTGGCCCCTGCCTGATCGACAGCGACAGATTGACCTTGCCTGGCATGCTCAAGGGACAGGGCTACACCACAGCGATGTTTGGCAAGTGGCACATTGGCCTGACTTTTTATGACGCCCAAGGCGAGCAAGTAAGTAAAGGCGATCTGGAGTCTGTGCGAAAGGTTGACTTTACGCGGTCAATTCCTGACGCCCCTATTCATCGAGGATTTGATCAGTTTTTTGGTACAGCGTGTTGTCCAACCACCGATTGGCTTTACGCATATATTGATGGCGACAGCATTCCGATTCCGCCAACCGTGCAACTGGACCAAACTCACCTTCCTAAACATAACTACTCCAACGACAATCGACGGGGAATGATCGCGTCAGATTTCGACTTGGAGAACGTAGACCTGCTGTTCCTCGAAAAAAGTAAGACGTTTCTTCGCGACCATCAACGAGAACATCCAGAGCGGCCATTCTTTTTGTTCCATTCCATGCAGGCCGTCCACCTTCCATCGTTTCCAGCCAAGCAATTTCAGGGCCGAACAAAAGCGGGGCCCCACGGAGACTTTATCTTCGAGATGGACTGGATTGTTGGCGAGTTGCTCAACACTCTTCGGGAACTCGGCATTGCCGAAAATACTTTAGTGATTTTCGCCAGCGACAATGGGCCAGAAACGGTCAGCACATTGGCGATGCGACGGGATTTCGGGCACGATGGCGCTCGACCGTGGCGTGGAGTCAAACGCGATGCATGGGAGGGCGGACACCGTACACCCTTTATCGTACGTTGGCCCGGCCATGTTCCGGCGGGAGTTGCGAGTAACCAGTTAGTGAGCCTAACCGACATCATGTCTACTTGCGCGGCAGCGGCTGCAGCCTCTTTGCCCAACAACGCTGCCGAAGACAGTTACAACTTGTTGCCCGTGCTGCTTGGGAAGAATGACAATGAAATGCTACGCCCGTATCTTCTGCAACAGACCTGGACACTGAAATTGTCAGTTCGTAAGGGGAACTGGAAGTACTTGGACCATCAGGGTTCGGGAGGCAATGACTATGCAAGCAATGCTGAGTGGTCGATGAAACCATTCGCAATTCCGGATACGGCTCCAGACGCACCTGGCCAGCTCTACGATTTGGCAACGGATCCGGGCGAGACAACGAACCTGTACAATCAGCATCCAGAAGTGGTGGCTGAACTAAAGGCTTTGCTGAGGGAAAGCCAAGATTCGGGACGCAGCGCTCCACTGCGCTAAAGCTCTCAAACGGCACAACCTGGCCAGTGGCTCCACATTCCTAATCTCCTCCGGGCTGGGAGTGCTCAAAAGTTTGGTGTGGGCGGGCGGTAATGGCTCAGATCGATAGTCTTGAACCACTGGATGGTCTTTTGCAAGCCTTCACGCAGCGAAACGGTTGGCTGCCAATCGAGCGTCTTCTTCGCTAAGGTAATGTCCGGGCGTCGGCGGGTTGGGTCGTCCGAGGGCAATGGACGCTCGATAAGTTTCACTTTAGCGTCGGTCAATTCGATCACCAGCTCAGCCAATTCACGGATTGTAAATTCGCCCGGATTGCCAATATTCACTGGACCAACGAATTTTTCACTGTTCATTAGCCGGATTATGCCTTCAACCAGATCGTCGCGATAGCAGAATGAGCGAGTTTGTGTTCCATCTCCAAAGATTGTAATGTCGTTTCCAGTGAGGGCTTGGCGAATAAAGTTCGAGACGACGCGGCCATCGTAGGGATGCATTCGTGGCCCATAAGTGTTGAAAATCCGAACAATGCGCACGTCGACTTTATTCATGCGATGGTAGTCCACGAAAAGAGTTTCCGCAGCTCGTTTTCCTTCGTCATAGCATGCCCTTGTTCCGATGGGATTGACGCTCCCTCGGTAGCTTTCTGGTTGCGGGTGGACTTCTGGATCTCCGTAAACTTCCGAGGTGCTAGCCTGGAGAATTCTTGCCCCACAGCGTTTGGCCATTCCTAGCAAGTTAATTGACCCCATCACGCTTGTCTTCATGGTTTTGATCGGATTGAACTGATAGTGACCTGGAGCAGCAGGACAAGCCATGTTGTAGACTTCGTCGACTTCCAGATAAATTGGCATGGTGACGTCGTGTCGGATCAGCTCAAAATTTGGCGATGCAAGCAGGTGTTCGACATTGGATTTCTGACTGGTAAAGAAATTATCCAAGCAAATAACATCGTGCCCGTCGGATACCAGCCGCTCGCATATATGGGAACCGAGGAATCCAGCACCTCCGGTTACAAGAATGCGTTTGATTTCAGCCATGTATCTGCACTTTCGGTATAATTGGTTAGTTTTTACTCTTGGTAGGTGATTAAGCAGCCAAACCGAGGTAGCTCAGGATATCGATTGGCTTCGCAGGGGAAAACACCAGTTTTCTTCGTCCAGCGTCGAGCCTGCTGAGATCAAGCGATTTAAGTCTTCTGGCGTCGCTGAGCGAAACAGCCAGGGGTATAGTGGTTAAAATGCGAAGCTCGCGTTTATCGCGACGGAGTGGGTTCGGTTGTCTCAACCGAAGACTGGTTCGATGACGAGTCGTCCAAATAGGAAGAACCTCATGGTCAGCTCATTGAGGAAATGGATTGTTGTAGGATCGATGTTGCTTGGTAGCTCTGGATGCGATGCCTTTGAATATTACGGACCGTTGCCGAATCTGCGGAAGGCAATCCCAATCAACTTCTCCGAGCTTAGGCAACTAAAGTCGCTTGATATCCGCAACAGTAGGTTAACATCCGAGGCAGCTCGCGAACTGCGGTTGATTAACACCATCGAGTCGTTCAATATGGAGGACTGCAAGCTTACCGACAGCCATGCTCTCGCGCGTTCGCTTGCCGACATGTCTCGGCTGAAGCACATAGTAATTCGGCGAACGAATATTAACGATGCTGATCTTGCCGAACTTGCCAGTATGACTTCCTTGAAGACACTGGAGCTGGTATCCACCGATGTTCGCGGCGACGTGTTGCGAGAATTAGCAAAACTACCAATCCAATCGCTTATCCTGCACTCAAAACTCGCCACAGCCGAATCCCTAACTTGCCTTGCAGACTTCGAGAATTTGGAAGAACTCTATCTGGACGCACCTAACGTCTTCGTCGATGAACTTCCAAGCTTGGCGCGACTGAAGAAGTTGCAAGCTCTCTCGCTCTATGCGTGCAATTTTTCGGAAATGACTAGCTCAGCAGACAATTCGCGGTTCCTCAGCGAATTGCCCGCACTTAAGTCTTTGGTAATATCATCGGATTCAGTCAGTAATGCGACGTTCGAAGCCATCGCGAAAATTCAGTCGCTCGAAAGTCTTGAGATGGTCCATACGATCATGAGCGATGCGCAAGTCGTTGCTTTGGAGCCACTACAGAACCTAACATCTTTGAAGGTTCACATGGCTGAGAAAATATCCGCGGCAACCATTCCTAGTCTACTGCAGCATCGGAAGTTAGAGGTTGTCTGCCTGACCAACGCTCGAATTAGTTGGAAAGATGCGGAGCAGCTCGACATACTTCCCAATATGACGGTCAGGGATGTCGGCTGGAGCGAGCAACTGAACGTTCTCCATTGGAGCGAAAATGGATTTCATGGACGGCGATGGGAAGGTCGCGAATCGCGCTACTCGCACGCCGGTTATTGAGTCGGCAGCCACTGTCTGAGTGGCTGCTGAGACCAAGCCGTTGCCAATGTCGTCAGACGGTGGTCGTTGAGTTTAGTTCCGGTCCACCGCTTGGCAGCGGGTGGCTACGGGGTAGCCAATGTCGTCAGACGGTGGTCGTTTTACTTTCCCCGCGGCAAACAACGAAAGGAAAAGGTTTGTACTGGGTTCTTTAGTGAGGTCGAATCGGCTACATTCATTAGATGACCTCCAACTGTGTTGGATATCTAAGAAAACCCGCTTTGACATGCCAGAGCCAAACCACGCAGAAGTTATCTTTTTTATCGCATTGCCTCCTGTCCCTGCCCCACCACGACTTACAAGCTGCACGATCTCCGATCGGCAGAGAGGTTTGCCATGTCCCCTGAACCTGATTCGCACATTTCGATCATCAATACATCTGACAACACATTTGAGCTCGATGTATACGACCGTTCCCTTGGCGGATTGGTCGTTGTCGATTTTTGGGCTGAATGGTGCGCGCCCTGTAGGATGCTCGCACCGGTACTCGAGAAACTGGCAGACGAGTATGGTGGCAGATTTACCCTTGTAAAAGCCAACACAGACGACAACCAGGCGGCGGCTGGAAACTTGGGTGTGTCGGGGATTCCAGCTGTATACGGTGTCTTGGATGGCGAGGTCATCGACGGTTTTCAGGGCGCATTGCCAGAAGCTGCCATCCGGGAATGGCTGGACAAACTTTTGCACAGAGCCTCTGTTTCGGAAGCAGATCGCCTGGCGGAAACGTCTCCTGATGCCGCTGAGGCCAAACTCCGCGAACTGCTGCAGGAGTCGCCAAACGAATGGTCCGTGATGATCTCGCTGGCGGAGTTGTTGCTGAATCAGGGGCGCGATGAGGAATGCGCGAAAATCGTTGACCAACTGGATCAACGCGGTTTTTTAGAGCCGGCAGCGGCCATACTCAAGGCCCGGCTCGAGTTGAAAGGTAAAGCCACGATTGATGTTGTGTCCGCTCGGGCAGCCGCAATCGCAGCCCCCGACGATTTTTCCCTGCAACTGGAACTAGCCAATGCGCTTGCCGGTCACGTGCAATATGAGGAGTGCTGTGAAATCTGCCTTGACCTGGTGCGTCGCGATCGAAAAGTAACCGGCGAGAAAGCGCGGGAGTTGATGATCGAAGTCTTTCGAGTGCTGGGCAACGATTCGGAAATCACAAGTGCTTACCGTCGACAGCTTTCGGCCGCACTCTATTAAGGACAATCCCAAAAGCCGCCCAAGTCCATCTTCGTCTGGAGCAAGTGATGCAAAAGTTTCGTTGGTCTTTCGTGGTGTTTCTATGCTTTGCGATGACTGCTTCTGGACAGGAAACGATCATCGATCAACCGCTGTCTCCGCGAGATGCAGTTCGATCCATGCAGGTACCCGAGGGATTTCGTGTGTCGCTTTTTGCGGGTGAGCCTGATGTCTGCCAGCCTATCGGCTTTTGTATTGATGACCGCAATCGCCTGTGGGTCGCTGAGGCCTATAGCTATCCCGAACATAAGGCCGCAGGTATCGACCGGATTCTCATTCTCGAAGATGTTGACGGAGACGGGGAACACGACAAGCGAACTGTTTTCTATGAGGGCTTGAACTACGTTACTGGAATCGAAGTGGGGTTTGGCGGTGCATGGGTAATGTCGCCACCTAACTTGTTTTTTATTCCCGATCGCGATGCAGATGGTCAGCCAGATGGAGCTCCTGAGATTGTGCTCGATGGATTTGGAACACATGCCAATGCACATAATCTTGCAAATGGCTTTGCCTGGGGACCGGATGGATGGCTCTACGGTACGCACGGACGCACCAATTGGTCGATGATCGGTACTCCCGGAACTCCCGAAAGCCAACGCTACCGTTTTGATGGCGGTGTC
>JBGSTP010000144.1:0-4536 GCA_041736515.1 Pirellulaceae bacterium | reverse complement strand
TGGGTAGTAGATGCGCGAAGTCCGGCACTTCAACTTTTTCCGGAATCTCTGGCTCGGGCTTTTTCGCCGTATGGATCACATGAGGTTCATTTTCAATGAGCGTCCATTCGAAACTCTTCTTGGTGCCGTAAACATCGAAGCTTTCGCGGTACTGGCGGGCCACGTCGTAGAGGAATCGCCAAATGTGAGCCGTGATATCGCTGTCTTTGACTTTGATGTGGCAAGACTCGACCGCGAAGCGATTTCCGGACTTCGCGACGATATCTTCGCGCACCGTGCCAGAGCCGAAACAGCTTACGTATTCGGCCAGCCCATTGACGAGACCAAGGCAGGGGCTAACCACGTGGGTGGCATAATGCATTGGGATCATCTTCTGCCAATACTCTGGCCAGCCATCCATGTCCTGCGGATGCGATGCGGCCAAGTGCTGGATCTTGCCCATTTCTCCCCTCTGGACCATGTCGCGGAGGAACAAGAATTCGCGGCTATAAACGACGGTCTCAGCCATCATGTACTTCAGTCCAGACTTCTTTACTTTCTCGACAATCTGCCGGCACTCTGCAACGGTAGTCGCCATGGGGACTGTGCACATGACGTGCTTGCCTGCATCGAGAGCTTTCAGCGACATCCATGCATGGTCATTGATCGGACTGTTGATATGGACAAAGTCGATGTCTGGATCCGACAGCACCGCATCATAGCTTTCGTAACGTCGCTCAATCGAAAATTCGTCTCCGGTTTTTTTGAGCTCGGCGGGATTGCGACGGCAGATGGCCAAGACATTTGTGGCAGGCAGGCTCTGATAGATGGGAATGAATTCAGATCCGAAGCCCAGACCTACCATGGCAACGTTAAGTACTTTTTTCATCTAAGTTCTTTCTTACGGAGTCATTTGGGGAGTTGCGTAGTTTGAAAGCGAGATTAGATCCAGGCTCAGTTCGCGATCTTAGCCTGGGCATCACTCGGGCGAACAGGAAATTGAATCCAAGGTATTCATAGATACATGCCTACATAGCCACCCGAATCGTCGCTAGCCTTTTGAGTCTGCTGCAGTCGCTCCACCGTTTTCGATAAGTCGCCAACAGAGATGTAGCGATTGAACTCGATCAGTACGTTTCGCTGGACTGTCTCAGCCAGCCATTCAACGATCGATTGATTTAGCCAACTGCAGGTTTCCCGTTTGAGCGACACGGTTAGGTCGCAACTGCGAGCTTCGATATCGTTTTCGTTGGTCAAGACGACGCCCTCAAATTCGAATTCCATCATTCCTTGGGCCGGATCGTTGGTGAGGTGATAAACGCAGGTGGCGTTGTGAAGATAGTAGGAATTCAGCGAGCCGTGTTTTTCAAGGGCCGCTTTTACGCGTAGGATTTTTTCAGCCAGCTTGGGTGAGGCATCGATTGGAACATCGACGCGCGGGACCGAGCGTAGCGGCATGCAATCAAACTCGACTTCGACCCAGCGTCCAGTAGCTTGACTCATCGCGATCCTTTTGGAAATTTAGGCAGATTACGTTGCACTATTGAATGCGTTATCCGAATACTCAGGACACGCTATGCGGCGACACTTGTGCGCTCAAGTGCTATCGTTCAGTAGACAGCTCGTACGAAACAGCATCAATAACATGACAAAAAACACAAATGACGCGGCTCTATGCGATGCGTGTCGCTGGTCGACTACTTCTTGACAGGTTTACGATCTAGATTCTCATCGATTTGTCCAGGTGCCAATTGTGAAGCGATGCCCTCAGCGGGCACTTCGGCGCCAGTGAGCCAGACCATCCCGTTCAGGACAACTTTTCGGAAGTCATCGTTGGCCCAATTGTCATGAAAGTGTCCTCCAGTAAATCCGAATCCCCTGCCGCCATCGGAGCGTTCGACAGTCCACATCATCGCTTCACTGCGGGCGGCATTAGCTTCAATGTGGGGGTACGGACCTTTAGGATAAACATAGGGACCATCGCGCACGTCGTCTGAAGGAGTGGCAACCAATATGGGAACAAACTTCATCCCATCGACTTCGGCGGGTTGATTGCCTGGCAAATCTGCCACGAATCGCATGTTGAAGTACCACTCGTCTTGAATTGCAAATGGTTTGACACCGCGGGTGATCGGATGCACTGGCAACTCGCTAAAGCTGGGTTCCCAAATCGGGTTGCAGGAAAACATGTTCTCGTAATGACCACCGATCCAACGTTTGAATTCTGCTCCAGCTTGATCGGGTACCACTTCAACACCGAAATGCATACAGCCGATGCCGACGCCTTGTTTGGCTAGTTCATCGATTTTCGCCATTCGCTCTGGGGTCTTTACTACTTCGTGTCTCGCACCCCCATCCATGTAAAAAACAACGGCGCTCGCACCATCAAAAACCGCTTCGTCTTCCGGCCAGCCATTGAGTACGTAGCGTGCATCGACCAAGGGATTATTGACAAGGCAACTGTTAAGTAGACGCACCCCAGCATTGAATTCGTGGAATCGTGGAGGGTGCGAGGGTTTGCCGGCAACAATCACCAACTTCTTGCGCGGAGCGTCCTGTGCGGTCACAGAATGGACAACCGATAGGGCCAGTAGTAAAGCGAAAAGACTGGTATAGCGTGTCATGGTTGAGCACCAGAAGGGAAGGAATCAGAGCGTCGACGCCCAGATTATACATCAAGACGCGATTCGGGTGAGCACCACCAAAATCGGTGTCTGTCCAAATTCTCGGGACAATCCTCCGACAGCCTTTTTGACTGGAGTTTACAGTGTTTCCCCCATAGTATCGCGTGACACAGGGTCAGCCAGGTTCGTTAGGTACTCCGCTTTAGATCAAACCTGCCGCACAGTCGGATTTCAAGTATCCCAGTGGGCTACAAGCGTAGCGCAGTTGAGGCAGCATCGCAGTGCCGTTTCGCTCCATGTTCTAGGTCGATTGAAGCCGTTGGAGGAGCTATGTTCTTATGGGGTAACAGCAGTTGCAGCCTAATTTCCGCCGACAGTTTGTCGTTGGAATAGTTCTGCCTCAACAGCGCTGCGCACCGTGATCTGTGTTCGTCGTCGATCGCTCCGCGATCGAAAGGAGTCGCATCGTTGGCGTATCCGCGACCGAATCGTGTGCAGCGCTTCGATCGCGGAGCGATCGACAACACAGCTCTTCCGGGCAGTCCTTCGGCTGAAGGACGTTGAAATCGATCAGCAGGTGTTGCGGTGTTTCGACTCCATTCGCATTGATCACTAGTCGCACCGCGATTGGTTCGCCATGGTTCTCCGCTCCCAAGCACGCGATTCACAAGAGCAATCCCCAAAGCAGCATGTTGTGTTGCAGAGCGACAGCTAACAAAGGTTGGTGAGCAACAAGACCGACTGCTCAACTTGCGTTTGTTCGTTGAGATCGACGATAAAATGTCCCCAAAGCAGCGAACAGGGGTTTTCTCTGGTTTTAAAGGGCTGTCTGCTCGTGGTGCCCAAGTAGCGACCAAACGCGCAATACCCCCTTAGTTTTGATACGTACCGTCGGTGGCTTAACCTCAACGACTTCGATATCGCCCCAGGTCTCGCCCGCTTCCAGCATTTTCGTAGTGCCACCTATATTCACTATGGCCTTAGATGCTCCCACAAAACCATACAGCTTGATCACCAGATTCTCGCCGGAACTCGTAGCGGCGGTGGGGGCATCGAAATCAATCCCTTCGGCAAACTCGAATGGATTGGTACGATTTGGAAATGGAATCGTGGATTGCGTTGTACCCTCGATGTTCGTTTTTTCCGTATCGCCGAACGCTTCTGGGCCATCCGACTCAAGTGCCGTTAGATGGCTGCGCTGTTTTGCGATCGAGGCTTGGGCTTTGTCGAGTGCCTGCTGTAGAGTGTCGCTCTCCGCCGTGCACCCCGACACGATGAGCGGCAGCAAAAACAGCCCAGCCAAAGTGCGTAGATTGGATGCTAAGTAGTTTGTTGGTTGGTCAACGGTTGAAAAACGCATAATGACTTGTTGGATTAGGCCGGGTTGACTACAACGCACCGAGCGGACTTTGGACGACTAAGCAAACATAGGCCCAAAGTTGCGGTCGCAGCGGACGCAGCAGCTGCACAAGCCGCAGTTCGTCGACGGCCGTCCGATTAAGCGGCTTTTTCCGCTTGTGACGCCGCGCTGAGTTCCAGTTCAATCGCAGGCGGGCAGCAAATTGGCACTCACAATTGAGTTTACGGTCCGTTCCTCAATAACCAGTCAAGCTTTTCAATCCCGGGAAGTCCCAGCACAGAGGTCGTCCCAGCGCAGAGTTGTCCCGAGGTCGTCCCTGCAAAGAAGCCACACAGAAGTACGGCTGCGTGATGGGAATCTATGCCAAAGATTCACTAGAACCGACCATTTAGTTGAGTACGAACGGTTATCTTGTTACGCTAGAAGATCTAGTGCAGGTAGCTCCAAAACTTATCGCTTCCGAAATCTCGGGTCCGTCGAACCTGCGCTATTCCAAAAAAGGAATTCTGGTATGCGTCGTTTGGTCTTGCCGCTTGTGACGTTGCTGTTGTCGCTATGTATTGCGCCCGGTAC
>JBGSTP010000103.1:0-9498 GCA_041736515.1 Pirellulaceae bacterium | reverse complement strand
GAGTTCGCAAGATGAGATGGGTACACCGGAATCAACGCGTGTCGTGACGACTCTCAGGCTGAAGGCTACTTTGGGCGCTGCTGCGTAGCTGGTTTGTATTCCAGTGATCCATTGGATTGGACGACTTTGGGCAGAACGGTTGTCAATTGATCTTTTGCGATTGGGTCGTCAAGGAGAGCCCAGCGCCAGAATGCCAACGTAACAGCTTTTACCTTTTCGTGGTTTTCCGCGAGCTTGGGGTCGGCTTCCATGCCAGGCAGCAATGCAGCAATTCTTGGACGTTCAAGATTGCCTGAGAAGGTGAAGTGGGTAGCTCCGTAGAGAACCAACAACCACTGATCAACGTTGCTGGTGCGATCAAATGGAACGCGGCGTTCTTTGGCTGGGAAGCTCTTGTCGGGCGGCGTGTCGGCGGTGCCGGTAATAGACAGTATCGGCATCTTCATCACCTTGAACGCCGTGGCTGAATCTCCGAAACCAGGTCGTGGCGGTGAAGGGCTGAGAATGACGGCTCCCTTCAGTTTCGGTAGGCAAAACTGTTGCCCGTAGCCCTTCACATCCTGTCCAGCAATCACCTGAGTCGTGATGCCGCCCAATGAATGTCCGGAAACTCCGACCCTTTCGGGATCGAGCCTGCCGCGAAGCACCTGACTTAATTCGTTCTTCTCAACCTGCTGGACCGCAAACGCTACATCGCGGAATCGATCTGCACAAACTTTTGGATCATTGGCTGCATCTCGAATCGAGCGAGGACTGCGTCGAAACGCGCGGTCGTCGGTTCCTTCGTGCTGAAGGTGGATGCATACAAATCCGTGAGACGCGAGGTGATCACCAAGCAATGGATTGCCTTCACGACTTCCACCGCCTCCGTGCGAAAATAATACGACCGGCAAGCGACCCTTACTGTCCACCGGCGCATAGATTTTAAACGGAATAACGCGATTGTTGCGTCCAGGATCGGTCCATTGGTCAAGCTCGGTTTGAACTCGGTATTGACCCGGATTGGACAATTCTTCTGCATAGTGAATGTTACCTGCCAGTAGCATCGCAAGGGTCAGAACGGAACTGGCAGATGTACGAAGGCAAGTCTGGAGAAGCCTGAAGTGAGCGTACGAGGCATCGCTATTACGAACATGTGGATGACCCGCGGTAAGGTCCGTAAGCATCGTTCTAGTCCTTTGCCGTGATACAGTAGATTCTTGCGGCGGTACGAATAAGCAGGCGGTCGCCGACGATTGCGGGCGATGCCATCCCCATGTCATCGTCAGCAAGTTGATTGGTGTGTAAGACTTCAAACTGTTCGCTATCCTTCAACACGTAGGTAATACCGTCTTCATTGAGACAGAAGATTTTGCCATCCATTGCCCATGGAGACGAAGTGAATGCTCTTCCATTGGGCAATCGTTGCTGGCCGAAAAGTTCTTCGCCGGTTGTTGCACTGTAGCAGGCGACAAGGCCTCGGTCGTAGAGAACGAATAAGCGATCATTCGAAACCAGTGTGCTCGGATTGTAAGGTGCTGCTTGGGGTCGCGACCACGCGATGAACTCACTCGTCGTTGCATCGTCTTCGAGCGAGACGTCTCCTGACGCGCCAGGTTTGATTGCGTAGATCGGCCGCTCTTTATCACCCACGTATCCGGACGTGACATACAGCAATCCGTTGGCTGCATACGGTGTTGCAATCGTGATGCTCGACATCCCTTTTAGCGACCAGAGCAGCTTGCCATCTAGGTCGTAGGATCGCACCGCTCCGCTTCCTGGCGTAACGATCTCCGTTCTCAGATCATTTTCCCAGACAAACGGGGTCGCCCAGTTGCTCTTCTCATCACGTGGTGTTCGCCATAGCTCCTTGCCTGACTTTGCATCGAGTGCATGAAGATAGGACGCCTGATCATTATCGTTGCAGTAGTACAGTTTGCCTTGGTGTAGAACAGGCGAGGCAGCGTTCCCCCAGCCGTAGCGTGTTGGCAACGGCTCAAGGTCGTGTTGCCATAGTGCGTTGCCCTCGAGATCAAAACAGAAAATGCCGACACTGCCAAAGCAACAATAGACTCGCTCTCCGTCAGTCACCGGCGTTTCCGATGCAAAGCTGCTCTTCACATGGATCGCTGATTGGGGTTTGCCTTCGTGAACTTGCCGTTCCCAGCGAGTGTCGCCAGTCTGGAGATCGAGGCACATGACCATCCACCGATGAATCGAATCAGGAGGCGCGGGGCGATTGCCACCGAAGTAAAGACCTTTCTTCGCTTCTTCGGTCGTTCCCGTATTGATCACTGTGGTCAAGAAGACATGATCGTTCCAAACCACGGGCGATGACCAACCACGGCCTGGAACATCTCGCTTCCATGAGACGTTTTCGGTCGCCGACCAACGGTCGGGTACTTGAGTTCCTTCGGCGACACCACGCGAGCCAGGCCCACGGAACTGCGGCCAGTGCGACTGTGCATTGACAATTTCGGACAGGAACAACAGTGTGTAGGCCAAAAAGGATAATCCAGTAAAAGTTCTTCCCATAGGTTGCTCCATCGCATCTTATCTTCTGACAATATCCGCATACTAATTCGGTGTCGACTCTCCATGCGGATAGCGATAATCCGCTTTATCGTCGGTTGAGACCTGCTTCGTTGAGCCATCCGACAATGTGTAGAGAAACAACTTGCCACCTGCATGATAGACGATTGCGTCGCCTCCTTTGGTCCAGCGAGGATAATCGAACCAAACTTGCTTTCTTTCAGCATTGGCGAAGGGCCCGGCGTTGGTGATCGTGCGGCTCTTCACATCGAAGTCAGCGGCGTAGAGCGTACGACCTGGCATTTCGTTCTTCTTGCCGGGCTGATAGTCGAAACAAATCTTTGTCTCATCGGGAGAAATGCTTACGCGGTCGAGGCTGCCTGTTTTCGCCAGTTCACAGGTGACACGCTCGAAGGTCGGCTCGCCGCCGGGATTCGGTGTCATCAGGTAGTGGCCATAACCGAGTTTGGGCAGAATCGCGGAAACGAAGAGTCGGCCATCACGTACAGCGGAATGAACCCAGGCATGGTAACTCGGGTCGGTCAGCGGGATTTCCTCGCCAGGCTTACCGCCAATCTTGCTCGCCATGATGCAGTAGCCACCCTTCGGATTCTTGCGGTTCCACACCGGCGTGTTCTTGCCGTCACGAGTCCATGTCGGATTGAAGTCGGTGTAGGTGCCGTCCGAGAGCGGATGAAACCCGGTGCCATCGGCGTTGATGATGCAAAGCTGAGTGATCCAGTTGCTTACGTCGGGATCGTTCTTCAGCCGCCGAAAGAAAACCAAATGGTCTCCGGTAATCGACCACGAAGGCTTAAAGTCCCAATGCCCTTGCGTGATGGGCTTACCCTCACGCTGCCCCAGTAGATTCACGTGGATTTCGCCGTCTTTGTAGTAAGACGAGCGGTAACTATCCTGGCCGCAGGTGATCAACAGAGTCGTTGAAACAATCGCGACACAAAACAAAAAACGCGAGAAATAAAGGACTGTCCAATAAGACACCAAGGATCTCCTTTTATAGTTAGCCAAATAGCAAATACTGGATCGATTGAAAGTCGTCGTCACGAGGAAGGATTTTCCTTCTTCTCCGAACGAATCAGCCGACCGAAAGGCTCCCACATCTGGGCGAGAAAGCCGCCGGGCATTGGCTCATTGATTCCGAAATTCTCTGGCCAGCGGCCTTTGGGCATGTAGTAGGTACCGAACAGGATATCCCAGATGGGAAGCAATCCCGCAAAGTTCTTGTCCCACGCTTCTGGTTCACGCGAATGGTGCCAGCGATGAAACACGGGAGTCGCAATAACACTTCGCAGTGGACCAAAGTCCCAGTTGACGTTGGCGTGCAGAAAGATCGCATAAAATGTAAGGATCGGCGCAGTGCTGAGTGTCACCGTCGGATTGTAACCCATGAGCAGAACGGGAGTAACCTGGGCCATCTTGTTCACAAGATCATTGACTGGATGCACTCGCAAGCTGCCGAGCCAGTCGAGATCTTCAGAGCTATGATGCACCGCATGAAATGGCCACCAACGACCGTTATGAACCATGCGATGATTCTAATAGCTGCAGAAATCGACTATGAGATAAATCTGGATCGCTTGTAGCCAAAGTGGCTGGCGGCTCAAGGGGCCGAATCCTGTATACGAGCCCAACCTGAGCACATCGAGCGAGGTCACCTTCGCCAGTATCAGGACACTCAACGGCAGGATCAACATCAATCGTACGAATGGCTTAGTCAGCAGGATCGTTGTAAACCAATAGACAACATCGGTGAGCCAGCCTTTGCGAATGATCGGCTGCGCTCGATTTCGTCCGCGCGCGATGACCCGTTCAATCACGAAGAAGATCGAGCCCAAAATCAATAAGGAGATGGTAACGCTAAATAGGGTCTTGTCGGTGTTCATGGCGCCTCCAGCAGCTTGGCAAGAAATTCATTGTCACTGAACTCGCGACCTTGGCTGTCTCCCATGCGGATGACAACCATCTCGCGAGAAGGAATGACATAGCACCGATTCTTGCCTTTGCCCATCGCTGCCACGGTGTCAGCAGGTGGTTGGAAGTTTAGTTTGCGTCGTTCGTCAAGTAGCCGCTTCGTCTTGGGAGCCAGTTCGCGACCATTCGCCGCCTCAGTGCTACTTTCGTCGCCATCCCCCAGGAGCCACCAAGTCATTCCATACGCGGGTTGAGCCGTTGACGGCTTGAAGCATTCAGCCAGAAGGGTGGCCGACACAATCTCCGTCTCATTCCACTTTCCTTCCAGTCGGACCAACTCGCCGAACTTCACCCATTCGCGCGGTGTTAAAATCGCGCCGGCGGGCAAGTTGATATTGCCATCCGCATCTTTGCGCCAGAATCCAACCTTCATACCGATCGGATCTAGCACTCGACGATGCAAATACGCCTCGACCGATTCCCCTTTGGGTTCAAGCTTCCGGCGCATGAGTTCGCCGAAGCACTGGAACGGGATCGGACCATACGAAAACTTCTTCCCAGCTTCCCCGGTGGCATTGGCCATCAATACGGCCCGCTTGTAACTCGGTACTGTCCCATTGTCTCCCCCATCAATACCACTGGATAGGCTCAGCAGTTGACGAATGGTGATCTGTGACTTGCGTTGATCGTCTTTCCATTCCGTGAGTGTCTCTGCGACTTTCTCATCCAAGGTTAGTAGCCCGTCATGCACTGCGCAGGCAGCCATGACACCACAAAAGCTCTTTGTGCCACTGGCCAACAAGTGCGGTTTATCTGCGGTCCAACCCGGTGCATAGTCTTTGAAAACGATCTCTCCGCGTACCATCACAAGTACTCCTGTTCCATGCTGCGAATGAGAATACTCGGCAGCCGCCTTGCAATGATCGATGGCAGGAATTGACCGCGCGTGAAGAGTTGTGGTCACCCGAGCTAACTGGTTTTGCGAAGCGATGTGCTGTGAAGATGATTGTGCGAAGGACAAATCAACGCACACCAAGAGAATAAGCAACGGCAGTACGAGCATGGTTGGTTTCATCGCTTAGAATCCTCCTTTGCTTGTTAAGTTGGTTGGCGCGGATGTTTTTGAAAGAACTCCCACATTAAGTCATTTGCTGAAATATCCATCGTCGATTCGCCGAGGAGGGACACAATCGGCTTTTGACCTGGCCACGTATGACCTCCACCTTCAATTTCAATTAGTACGACCTCGCTTCCGTCCTTGCCGCCACTCCAAGTTTTGCGGATGGACTTCATGTTATCCTTGGCAATGTCTCGTAAAGCGACGATCCCGGGTTCGGTGTTGCATTCATTTGCTTTCACCCAGGACTGTATCGTTTGATCCACAGATCGGAACTTGGTAACCTTGCTTCGGCCGAGAAATCCTTTTCCGTAGCCACCTTGGAATGGTGCGAACGCGTCTGCCGTTCCATGAAAGTGCATCACTGGGACAGGGCGTTTTTTCCGAGGAGCTTCCATCATCAATGGTCCACCGACAGGTGCAATTGCGGCGATACGATCCGACAGTTCCGACGCCACGTAATGCGCCATGATGCCACCGTTGGAGAGCCCTGTTGCAAACACACGATCCGCATCGATGTTGGCAACTTTGGCTAGATCATCCAGCAGTTCTCGCGTGAAACCAACATCATCAACGTTGTTTTGCATGGCGTAACCGCAACACTCACCGCCATTGAAAGTCAGCAGGGAATTCGCCAATTTGCCGGTACCAAACGGATAAACGACAATGAAGCTAGCCTCATCCGCTTTCGCGTTCATTCCGGTCAGCCGGATCATGCTCTCAGGATTTCCGCCGCCGCCATGATAGACCACGACGACGGGCGTAGCCTTGTTCGCGTCGTATTTCTTGGGGATGTAGACGCGATACCGTCGATCCAGTTCGCCGACTCGCAACGTCCGCGTGTAATCACCGGCTCTGAGTTTAGCCTCGTCAGACTGGGCAAAGACCTGGCCGCAGAGGATCGCGCCGAGTACGAAAACAAAAGAAAAGATCAAGAGGCGAATTGGCGGCGTCATCTTGTTGTTACCTCGAGCGGAAGTGTTCTGTTTACTTCGGGAACAGCGAACGTCTTAGACGTACCATCAAGCAAAACCACTTTCACCTCAGCGTTTGTTGCTTCACCGAGCCCGAAGTGAGCATCGAGCGCTCCACCGCTCTTGTAACTGTGATTGGAATGAATCCAGCGATATTGCTTGCGACCTTTGGCAGTGAGTTCGATTCGTGCACCGATCAGCTCAGCATCCCTGAGGCCCGTAAAAGTCAGGCGGAGCCAGTGGTTTGTATTTGCGACATACTCGCCAGTGTTCCAATAAACTTTGCTTTCGAATCGCTCGAGAGGGAGGTCGGTTGCAGATTGACCGAGGCCAATGCTATTGCCGGGATCGGCGGCAAAGAGAAGGTCGAGCAGACCGTCGCCGTCGAGATCCGCCGCCTCGCCGCTGATCCCACTGCTGTCTAGTCTGCTGTAGGTGGTCGGCTTCACTTCGAACGTGCCATCGCCTATGCCCATGAAGAGGAACGATCGCGGGTTCAGGCTCTCGCTTCGATTCATGACCACGGCATCCAACCAACCATCGTTATCGAAGTCACCAAAGACTTCATCACGACTCAAAGTCCCATCGCTGTTCTTGTCGAGTTGCTTGAAGCGATCGGGCGCGGCGGTCTGAGCATGGATAGAACTAACAGCGACACAAAACAGGGTGCTCAGTGAAAAGATGCAGGCTCTCAGATTCATGGCTGGTTTATCCTCAACGTGTGCGATTGATCGGCGGAGAGTTCCTCGAAGGAGACCTCGATGCCAGATCGACTCGACTGCTCGGTAGCACAAGATCGGGTCTTCCATCCAGGTTTGCATCCAGCACATCAACTGCCAAAGGCCCACTGCTTACAGGGATGTGCTGTAGCAGTTGAAACAAACACGCCTGATCTGACCTGGGCCTTTCAGGCTCCGAGCCAGTGGGAACAGTGGGTTGATTCCGGCGTCGCCAGATATGACGACGAAACTCATCTGGCGTCACTGCGTCATTCTTGTCCGCATCGGCGGCGTTGAAGCTCTCTGCAGTCGGTACTTCATCGCGAGTCAGCTTGCCGTCGCGGTTTTTATCAAGTCGCTTAAAAGCCGCAGCTCCCGACGACTCCTGAGCCTGGACCAGAATTCCCGACGAGCAGATCAATAGGATCGCGAGACCAAATCCCAGGTATGTATTTGCCACGGCCTTCATTACTTACCTCTCATTCCGATCGCGGAAGTAGGCACGCACTTCTTCGAGTGTCGCAAATCCATCCTTGTCGGCATCGACAGCGTTGAAGACTCCTGGTTGCGGATACTCATCCCGAGAAAGCTTGCCATCGTTATTCTTGTCGGCGGTCTTGAAGGCTTCATCGACTCGAGAAGCAGCTGTCCGTCGACGAGGATTATCGTCCGATGGATCAGACTTGAGTTCGCCACCTGCTTTAGCGTTACGTTGATCCTGCCGAACCCACTTCGCTCTTTGGGTTCCCTTTTCCCATTCAGCGAAGGCAGCTTGCAGTTCACGGAGCTTGTCAGGTTGACTGGCTGCAAGATTTTCTTGTTCGCCTATGTCGTCGCGCAAATTGAAGAGCATCGAGCCTCCCTGCTGAGCCACAGTCACCAGTTTCCAATCACCCATCGTGGCAGCATGATTTCGGCCAGCCCGCCAGAAGAGTTTGCCATGCGGTTGCCCCTTAGATTCGCCTGTGACAAACGGAACCAAGTTCACGCCATCGATTGGCTTCTCACTTGCGATTTCGACTCCCGCTGCGGCCAAAGCAGTCGCATGGCAGTCGAAACCCATAACTGGCTCACGATAAGTTTGACCGGCCGCAACTTTACCCTTCCATTGCATCACAAACGGAACTCGGATGCCTCCTTCAAACATCTGCCCCTTGAAACCCCGCAGCGGATCATTCCGTGAACTGGTCTCGGCGGTTGGACCACCGTTGTCGCTATAGAAGAAGATCAGCGTGTTCTCTTCTTCGCCCAGCTCTCGTACTTTGGTCATTACGCGACCGACAGCATCATCCAACGCGCTTAACATACCGGCGTAGGTCTTGCGCTTTCCGTCCTTAATATCTGGGAAACGAGATTCGTACTTCTCGGTTGCTTCCAGTGGCGAATGAACAGCATTGAACGCCAGGTAGAGAAACCAGGGCTCGTCTTTGCTCCGCTCAATGAAGTTAACCGACTCGCGAGCGAACGCATCTGTGAGATACTCTGTTTCATTTTTTACCGGCACTCCGTTGCGAACAATCGGATCAAGTTCGCGTGGGTTGTCAGGATAGAAACTTCTCGCTCCACTCATGAACCCATAGTGAAAATCAAACCCTCGTTCATGAGGTCGCAGCCCTTCCTTGAATCCAATATGCCACTTGCCCACCATGCCAGTTGCATATCCTTGTGCCTTTAGTTTCTCCGCCAATGAGGGAACATCGCGTGGCATACCGAAGTCGGGAGATGCGAACCGCTCTGGTCCCGAGTTGTGCTCAAAACCGAATCGATGCTGATACATACCGCTCATCAAAGCAGCACGCGACGGTGAGCAGACGGGATGTGCAGCATAACCATCCGTGAATCGCACCCCACCTTTCGCAATGTCATCGACGTGCGGCGTCGGAATATCCTTGCAACCATTCACGCCGATGTCTGCGTAGCCAAGATCGTCAGCCAGAAAGATGATGATGTTGGGTTTGTCAGCGGCAGTCGCAAAGCCAACGAGAGATAGGGCAGAAAGATGGGGCGGCAAAAAGATAAAGATGATTGACAACATATGATTCATTCTTGGTTCCTGTTTGCTGGATTTCATTTTTCTGCCCTAACATCTTTTTGCCCGACTCGATTACCGTCCGATGATCTCGGACAACTTGCGAAGTTCTTGCTGACTCAACTGACCATTCTTATCGGTGTCGAGTCGATCGAAGATCGTGGTCGACGCTGCTGGGTTGTTGCTGTACTTCGCCTTGACTTCATCGCGTGACAC
>JBGSTP010000100.1:0-5497 GCA_041736515.1 Pirellulaceae bacterium | reverse complement strand
TGCAAGAGGATGGCAGCAAAATTCAGTTGACTGTGATTGGAATCGATCCGACCCGTCAATCATTTGTCGGACCAGCGGTGACTGATGTCAAAACTTTAAAGCTTTCCAACAACGCGCTGCTCGATCGTCTTTCGCGCGGACTGAAACCTCAGCAGCTCGACTCAGTTTCTCCAGATAACCCGATGGTTATCGAAATCAATGGCCAACAAACTTCGATCACCGGCACGATTTCAGTAGGTGGTGGGTTTACCGCCGACGGCTACATGGTCGTGTCCGACCAAACGTTCCTGCGACTGTTTCCTGCTCGGTCGTCGGGCGCGCCCAATCACATTTTGTTGAACATCGAAAACGGTGAAGATCCTGATGAAATTTCTGATCGAATTCGCAAGAGTCTGGCTGCGGAATCGATCATCGTTCGCTCGTTCGCCAAGGCCATTGAAGATGAAAATACCTATCAAACGACTCGTCGTCCGACGGGACTAATTTTTGGAGTCGGCGTAGTCATCGGCACCCTGGTGGGGCTCGTCATCGTTTATCAGATCCTCTCAACCGATGTTGCCGACCATCTGTCTGAGTACGCTACGTTTAAGGCCATGGGCTATAGTCAGGGATTTTTTCGCAGCATCGTGTTGGAAGAAGCTGTGATTTTGGCATTTGTCGGTTTCATTCCAGGGTTGCTGGCCACGATTGGGATATACTCGGTCATGGCCGAGGCCACAGCGCTACCAATCGCAATGAGCCCCGGGCGCGCTGCAATGGTACTTGTTGGCACTGTCTTGAGCTGCACCATTTCGGGTTTTCTGGCGATGAGAAAGCTTGCAAATGCTGATCCTGCGGATCTATTCTGAGAGGCAATTGTCATGATTCCAGTTGCCTCTAATGAGCCGATTGTTATTCGCGGATTAAATCACTACTTCGGTGTTGGCACCGCCAGGGTCCAAACGCTATTCAACATTGACTTGCGAATCGAGAAAGGAAAGCTTACGACCTTATTGGGACCTTCGGGTTCCGGCAAGACGACACTACTGACTCTGATGGGATGCCTGAGAGAGGTTCAGGAAGGTAGCGTCCAACTGTTGGGGCAGGAACTGAATGGATCATCCACAGATACAGTAAATGCACTGCGCCGTCGTTTTGGGTTCATTTTTCAGGCGCACAATCTCCATGGTAGCCTGACAGCTTTGCAGAATGTGCGGATGGGACTCGAAGTTCATGACCATGCGCCGCGATCGGCGTTCGATGCAGCGGCTGCGCATATACTCGTCCAGCTTGGTCTAGCGGACCGACTGAATTATCTGCCGGCGAAGTTGTCTGGAGGGCAAAAACAACGAGTGGCTGTTGCTCGGGCTTTGGTTGGAAACCCCGACATTGTGTTTGCGGATGAGCCAACCGCTGCTCTGGATCGCGATTCAGGGCTGAACTTGGTCCACATTCTCAAGCGTTTGGGCGCGGAGCGGGGCACAACCACCCTCATGGTCACCCACGACAACCGTATTCTTGATCTGGCTGACCGAATTCTCCAAATGCAGGATGGGCGAATCGTCGATATGCGATAGGAAAAGTCGCTGGTCAATTCTCGTCCCGCGTAGAGGAATTCGAGTTATTCGAAGGATTCGTGGACACATGTCGTGAGAGGGCCAAGTCAATCGCCCCGCTACTTCAATACTCGGGGCAATAGTCCACGAATCGCACCAATCCCACGAAAGAAATTCTCCAACGACGCCGTCGCGCTTCCAGGTCGAAACGACATTTGCGGAGTATATTGACATTTCAGGACTGACGATCCTGAGCGGGGTTGCTCAGCGGCAAATCTGCGATAGGAAAAGTCGTTGGTCAATTCTCGGCACGCGTAGAGGAATTCGAGTTATTCGAAGGATTCGTGGACCCACAAACCCTCCCAAGAATATTCGGAGCGATAGCACGAATCGCACCAGTGCCACGAAAAAAAATCTCCGACGACGCCGTCCCGCGCTCAATGCGACGAAGATAACATTACCTTCGTAGACCCAAGTTTAGTGCTTGCGAGGGAATTCGAAAGTAAACTGATGTGCAGAGCGATCCGGAACTAGACTCACTCCTTCGCACAACTTCTCAGTTCTCGGATCGATGGTTTTGGCTTCAACCAGAACCTGGTTACCACTTGGCTGGAAGCGATAAATCCGTAGCCAACCACTGCCATAATCTTGCAACAGTTCATGCACCGTGTTGCCGCCGAGCCCCAAGCTGGCCGCGTGATAGGCCTGAGTGCGACTTTGATCTCCGGAAAAAACGGCGACGAGATTACTGTGAAGTGCGTAGCATTTATCCCACATCTGCTGTGGGGTGTTCCCCCTGGCTCCATGAATTTTTAACCAAGTCATCCGCCCCTTTTCACCATGGATGAATTCGTCATTATCGCGTGGTTTGGTTTTAGGCCCCCAACCCATGTGCGAGGTAATGAACGCATGACGATTAGCATGCTGCCGGAGAACTCCATTGGCCCACTCTAATACGTCATCGGGAGCATTGCACTCCAAATGCAAAAAGACGATATCGAGGCCGGCTACACTCAAGAGCTGATAACTATTGGCGTTGTTACCGGAAATGTGCGATCCGAGACTGGAGCCTGGGAAGCAGCCTGCATACCAGTCGAAGGACTCGAAGCGACTGGCTGGAAAATACTTCTGAAAGAGCGTAGAGTCCCCCTGCGATGTCATGTCGTGATTGCCTACCGATATGCCGTAGGGGACTTTGCCGTGGAGTTCGTCCATGCAGGCCCGCGCCACCCTCCACTGCTCGTCGATATCCTTGTCCACAATGTCTCCCACGTGGCTTACGAAGGCAATACGCTGACGAACCAAGTTCTTCGCTATCCAATTTGTATGCGCGGCAAAAATTTCGTTCGTCACCGAGGCCTGACTGTCTGGCTGTGATTTGGTACCGCTGCCGCGATAGGCTTGCGTATCGGGTATCAAGACTATACTGAAGCTGCCATCCGGAGCCTCCGTCAAAATCTCCGCACGTGCGCTGTTCATTAGCTGGTTTCCCAAACAGAACACTATCCCCCAACACAGAATAGTACGGGCAAAATAGTTTGAAGTGTTCGAATTCATGGCGGAAAGCTTTGGAAAGGAATTGTTCAGGTGGGCAAGGATCATGGGCCGCAAGGATCTTTCGTGGGCAAGCACTCGAGCTGAGAACTAGTCAGCGAGCTCGAATCGCAGGTCGCTTACCCCATCATCGGGTACAGTGGCCTGCAATCCACTCTTGTCGGGATTGCCGTATCTCTGAGGCAAAAAGAAGGTCTCCTTGAACCCGCCATCAGGCAGATCAATGGCTTCGAACTTGGAGACGACGACTTTGAATTCTCCCGGTACGGCGCCGTCTTTAGGATCAAAGGTTTGCAATTCGAACTTGCCATCACTGTTCGTCTGCCCCACGGCGGCGTACTGGTGTCCCTGCGGCATAAAGACCACTTTAGCATCCGCGCATGGTTGGCTGTTGTAGAACACCGTTCCGGAAACCAGTACTAGCTTCGGCCGCCCGGCCACGGAACTGTCGAAGCAGCCCGTGGAAGATAGCAAAAGAGATGCGACTGGTAAAACAACGCCACACAGAAACTTGAGAAAATTCATCGATAGGCCTATTCAGAGTTTGGATCAATCCGCACAACGCAGTTTTGCAGGACAAGCAACACCCGAAGAAGTTTTGGTTGCTCAGACTGTGCCGCTAAAATTTTGGAAAGGCGAATTTCAGAAGTCGATCGAAGCGACCTCGCCGCCCTGGATGGACCCCAGTGCTCCCCAGACCCCAAATGGACTCGGGCCGGAACGGACATCCAGTGCCGACAGGTTGCCCGTATCGACGTTCTCCGAAACAAACCGCACCGCCCCGTCGGCCAAGGCCACATTGATACCGCCCGTGTGCCAGCTACTGGCTGGTGCTTGGCCGTCCGAGTGGTCATTGCCGCTTTGGAGGCAGTGTGGTGCATTTGGGGGCAGAACCGTGCTCACCGCCGTGTAGGGAGCGATTCCGTTCGCCCAACCATTGCCTCTCAGATTGCGGTTGTTGCCAGGTGTTAGCCGAGATGGATTGGTCGGATCCTTTTCCAACAAACACATAATGCTGTTATTGTAAGCTGGCCCCGTACCGCGCGTGTTGGCTACACCCCCTCGAACCGAATTGGGATCGTTGGACGTTGCGATCTCGGCCAGTGCGATGGTGTTCGATGTTCCATCGGTCACGCTGCTGATTTTCCGGTTATTATGAAACCCGAATAGACCTCGCATATCATTGCGCACATTGACGCGGGCCGAGACGGATTCCGAACCGGTAATGCGTCGATTGTTGTCTCCCCAGCAGAAGGCATAATTGGTTTGTCCGCCCATCTTATTAGTTGTTATCTCAATCGACGAAGGGCACATAAAAGTAGGGACGCGCTGCATGAACGGCAGATAGTCCACCTCGCCTGCTGCTGAACGAGGATTGAAGGGACGCGGCCCGAAGGAATTGTAAGAAAACGCTCCGTATGTTTGTGGACTGGCAATTTGATCGAAAAGCGCCCGTTGCTCGAAAAACGGCAACATTCCAATAAAGCCGCTAGCACGGTTTACATTGTCTGCCAAAGGCCGCAGGGTTCCACCGTCCGGATGACCAGTCCCTCCGCGTCCGTAGGGGAATCGAAGATAGGCATCATGATAGAGGTGAAGCGCGAGGCCCAACTGCTTCATGTTGTTCGAGCACTGCATACGCCTTGCAGCCTCGCGAGCCGCTTGTACTGCTGGCAGCAATAGCCCAACAAGAATGCCGATGATGGCGATCACCACCAGCAATTCCACCAAGGTAAACGCAGACATTTTCTGAGATTTAGCAAGCATGATTAACTCCTTTGGACAGAAAGAAACTCTTGCGTTTAAACTAATGCTTTGAAATCTAAATCGCGTGAACTTTGCGTTAGCGACCGATGAATGTTGCTCAAATCTATGATTCGCAAGAAGCCGCCACGGCTGGCGTTACTGCGGACGAGACCTCCGGCTATCACCACTTGCTGCGGTGTCAGCGCCAACAAGTGACTTGCTCGCGGGGTGCCAACTCCAATCCAAAATGATCCTCCGCATCGATGACAATTCGATGCGATTCAGCCTGAAAGGTAGCTTTTGAATTGGGACCGAAATTGATCCGTTGTACGCTGGTATAGCCGGCGGTCCAGTTCTGAAATGTCCTTGCTCCGGGCTAGATCATGCTCGGTCCAAGAGGGTTACAGCAAGCCAACTTTACTACCTCGCAATTGCTGGGTGGCAGCGCTCGTTTCCTGAATTTCACCCGTGGTCCCGTCGAATTCCAGTTGGAAAGCAATACTGAAAAGGCGCTGGTCAATTCTCGGCACACGTAGAGGAATTTGAGTTATTCAAAGGATTCGCGGACACACAAACCCTCCCAAGAATATTCGGACCGCTAGTCCACGAATCGCTCAGGTCGAACCGACGAATGGCACGTAGAAATGGCGTAAGTGATTGCA
>JBGSTP010000096.1:0-51120 GCA_041736515.1 Pirellulaceae bacterium | reverse complement strand
CTTTTTTTCCGCGTTCCTTTTTGGCTGGGCCTTTAGCCTTTGGCCCGGAAATTCAAAAACTGCGCAACTTCACAACATCCAAGTGCTGTGTCCCCCCTGGTTCGTGTCCCTGGTTCATCCTTCCTTCCAAGTGCTGTGTCCCTGGTTCATCCTCCGGTGTCCCTGGTTCATGCTCCGTCGCTGATTCGTCTCCCTGGTTCGTCCTCAAGGGCACCGGCCCGGCCGTTTGTTCCTGACAATCACGTCGCTCCTCAAACGGGCGGACCTATGGCCCTTAGGATCCATCTACCCCAGCGCCCAGCCCGATGGGCTGGGAGAGGTAATCTGCTGGGCCTTTGGCTCGGAAATTCAAAAACTGCGCAATTTCACAACATCCAAGTGCTGTGTACATGGTTCGTCCTTGTCCCTGGTTCGTCCTCATTAAATGTGCTTATCTCATACTCGCTGGAATAACCGTTTTGCTGGTGTCAGCCTCGGAGAAACTGACTTACGTGGTGGCGATCAGCGAAAAATTATTCTGGAATGGCAGGACGATGCCAATCGCGTCATGCATTCGTCGCTGAGAACCCGTCACAAGGGTCGGCGGATTCCGCTGGATAAGCTATGTTGAGCCCTGGGGAACTAGCGGCGTTAGTCTTTATCCCATACGCATCCTGCACAGCATGCAGACACTTTTCCAAGGTCTGGAACAAAAAATTGGGCGAACGGTTAGCAAAAACCCTGGTCGATTACCACCGACAAATGCTGGTACTGGCTTGCCTGTTGGCATTGATCAGCCTGCCACTTGCCAATCGGTTGATGCTCGATTGGCGAGTTGAGGGCATGTTTCCCCCAGGGGACCCTTTAGTCGAATCATACCAAAGACTTAAAGATCGCTTCGGCGGTAACCAGATTGTTTTGGCCGTTTATCGCGACCCGGGCTTGTGGGACGAGACCGGAGCAGGACTGAGTCGGCTCGAGCAGATCAGTCAGTCGCTGGCTAGCGTGGAAGGTGTAGCCTCCGTGCTGAGCCTTGCCGAACTGCATTCTATCCTGGAGAAAATGCGGGGGCCCATCAACCTATTGAAAATCGGGGGTAATCAACGGCCACCCTTGCTGGATGCCGACGACGAATTGGCGCAAGCCATGTTGCACGTTTTCGAAGGTTATACACACCAACCTTCCAGCGATTACACCTCCATCGCTTGCATACTAGCGCCCGATAATCAGAGCACGAGTAGTCGCCGCAGTGGGGCTATGAGCCACGATGAAACGCTTGACAAGTTGCGCGAGGTCATGCTGCAGTTGCCCGCACCCGCAACCGAGGGCTTTATCACTGGCGAGCCCGTGCTCGTGTCGGAAGGATTTCGCATGGTGCAACGCGATGGCTGGAGGCTTGGATTCACTTCATCGGTGCTAGTATCGCTCGTACTACTTGTGTGCTTCCGTTCGATTCGCTGGACACTCATTCCGCTCATCGTCGTGCATTGGTCGCTGGCAGCCACGCGTGCTACGCTGACGCTGCTGGAACTTGACTTAACGATGGTCAGTAGCACCTTGACTGCCATCGTGACTGTCATCGGTGTAGCCACTTCGATTCATCTGCTACTGAAGTTCCAGCAGTTGCGACGTGCGGGCCATAATCGCAGCGATGCGATGCGCGGTACGCTTGCCGAGTTGATTGAACCCATTGCCTGGGCCTGCATAACTGACGCGGTTGGTTTCTTGGCATTAACCGCGGCCGCTGTGGGCCCGATCCGGGATTTTGGATTGATGATGGCCATCGGGTCCATGATGGTTTTTGTTTCAATTCTCCTGCTAGTTCCCGGCTTGGCTTTGATTGGCCGCTGGGATACCGATCCGCGCACACCTCAGATTGATTTGTTGGTGAAACTTTGGCTGCGCCGCTTGCTTGAATTCTGCCTGGCGCGACGCAGTACCGGCTTGCTGGTGTTAATAGTGCTGGCGGCCTTTGGCGTTTCCGGTGGTTGGCAGATGCGCGTTGAAACGGATTACACAAAGAATTTTTCGCGCAATAGTCCCTTGGTGCGGGGCTACGAAGAGATCGAGCGCGAGCTGGGCGGGGCGGGAGTCTGGGATGTGATGCTACCCGCGCCGGCCACGATCACCAGCGATTATCTGGAGCAAGTCCTGGCGTTGGAAAACAGGCTGCGAGCATTGCAAGTCACCGATGGAGACTCAACGCTATCTCTTACCAAAGTACTAAGCATTGCGGATGCTGAGTTGGCAAGCCGGACCGGAAGATTGCTGGCCGCGCTACCACTATCCACTCGCCTGCAGGGTATGCGCGCAGCGATGCCCGATTTCACTAGTATTCTCCTGACCGAAGCGGCCGATTCGCAGGGCTTGCGCTGGTTGCGTGTGATGCTTCGCAGCCATGAGCGAGTCGGCGCGAAAGCCAAGCACGATATGGTTCAAGCCGTCAAAGATGAAGTAGCTACGTTTACGCGCAACGAAGCTTGGCAAAAATCCTTCTCGAATCCGCCCCCCACCGCCGAAGTGGCCGGTTACCACGTCATGCTGGGCAAACTGGTCTCCAGCATACTCTCCGACCAGTGGAAATGCTTCCTGCTGGCTACAGTAGGCATCTTGATTGTCATGACCCTCGCCACGCGCTCGTTGTACTTAGCGCTAATCGCAATTATCCCGAACGCATTGCCAATCACGCTAGTGCTTGGCACGATGGGCTGGCTTGGGTTCAAAATCAACATGGGTGCAGCCATGATTGCAGCGGTATCGCTGGGGTTGTCGGTCGATAGCTCGATCCACTACCTAATGCACTACCGTCGTGCGCTGGTGGCTAAAAAGCGAGCGCTGAAGGCACTGCAATCTGCGCAAGAGAATGTCGGTCTGGCTGTCGTCCTTGCTACGTTCGCGTTGGTGGCGGGTTTCATTAGTTTGGTTGCCAGCGAGTTCATCCCGACGGTTGTCTTCGGAACGTTGGCCAGCCTGACGATGCTGGGTGGATTATTAGGCAATCTTGTGCTTTTACCACTGCTGATTGCACCTCGACGCTAGGCAGGGTAGATAATTCTGCCTGCTGCTGGTCGTTGTTCTCCTGGGCAACACTTGTTAATTTGGTGCGGAAAGGTCGCTGGAAACCCCACGCACGGGAACCTTCGCGCATCATCAGGCAGGCATCCCACGCGCAGGCATCCCACGCGCAGGCAACCTGACACGCTGGCATCCTCCACGCACTGGCGATCCTACGTACGGGCAACGCCCACGCATTTGCTGTATCTGCTACCAACTCTTTTCAAGAGAAACCTAAGAATGTCGCAACACGCTTCGCGGATTATCTACACCTACACGGATGAAGCACCCGCTCTGGCAACGTATTCACTTTTACCAATCATCCAGGCATTCTCGCGTTCTTCGGGAGTCGAATTTGATTTGCAAGACATTTCGCTGGCCGGCCGTATCCTGGCGAATTTTCCAGAAAGCCTGCCGCAAAGCCAGCAGCAACCCGATGCGCTAGCCGAACTTGGAAAATTGGCAACCAAGCCGGAAGCGAACATCATTAAACTGCCAAACATCAGCGCCTCGGTACCACAATTAGTTGAAGCCATTGCAGAACTCCAATCCCACGGTTATTCCGTGCCGAGCTACCCTGCAGAGCCAAGCAACGAAGTCGAGAAGCAAATCAAAGCCAAATATGCCAAAGTCCTTGGTAGCGCAGTGAATCCAGTGTTGAGAGAAGGCAATTCCGATCGACGCGTAGCTGCTCCGGTTAAAGAGTATGCGCGCAAGAATCCGCACTCGATGGGTGCTTGGGCGCGAGATTCGAAGTCGCATGTCGCCCACATGACTCACGGCGATTTCTACGGAAGCGAACAGTCTTTGGTCATAGAGAATGCGACTTCGGTTCGTATCGAGTTGACCACCGCCGATGGTCGCACGATCGCACTGCGCGAGAATTTAGGACTACAGTCTGGCGAGGTCATCGATGCTGCGGTGATGAGCTGCAGTGCACTCCGAGCATTTGCTGCGCAGGAGATCGACGATGCGAGATCGCGTGGATTGCTGCTTTCGTTGCACTTGAAAGCAACGATGATGAAAGTTTCCGATCCTATAATTTTTGGACATGTCATCCATACTTACTATCAGGCCGTTTTCACAAAGCATCAAGAAACGCTCGCCAAGATTGGATTTAATCCCAACAACGGAATTGGCGACTTGATCAACAAGCTTGCCTCCTTGTCTGCTGCAGAGCAAGCCACCATCCTGGCCGACATCGACGCCGTGTATGCGCAAGGCCCCAAGGTGGCAATGGTTGATTCGGAAAAAGGTATTACCAACTTCCATGTGCCTAGCGACGTTATTATCGACGCGTCGATGCCCGCTGCATTTCGTACATCGGGGAAAATGTGGGGACCAGATGGCAAGTTGCACGATACAAAGTTCGTCATTCCCGATCGGTGCTATGCTGGTGTCTATCAGCAAACGATTGAATTCTGCAAGGAGCATGGCGCATTCGACGTCAAGTCGATGGGCACCGTTTCCAACGTCGGCTTGATGGCGCAGAAAGCCGAAGAATACGGCTCGCATGATAAGACATTTGAGATCCAACAGCCTGGCGTCGTGCGGGTGATCGATAGCGCGGGAACAATCTTGATGCAGCACGCCGTGGAGGCGGGGGATATTTGGCGGATGTGCCAAACCAAGGACATCGCCATTCGAGATTGGGTCAAGCTGGCCGTCACGCGGGCTCGGTTGACAGGCCACGCTACGATATTCTGGTTGAGCAACGAACGAGCCCACGATGCGAATCTAATCAAGAAAGTCGAAACCTATCTGAGGGATCACGATACGGCTGGACTCGATATTCAAATTATGTCGCCAGAGCAGGCAACTCGAGCCACGTGTCAGCGCGCCAAGGACGGCAAGGACACGATTTCTGTCACCGGCAATGTGCTGCGCGATTACCTCACCGACCTGTTTCCTATTTTGGAGCTCGGTACGAGCGCTAAAATGCTTTCGATCGTCCCTTTGTTGGCCGGTGGAGGAATGTATGAGACAGGTGCCGGAGGATCGGCGCCAAAACACGTCGATCAGTTTCTTGAAGAGGGGCACCTACGATGGGATTCGCTGGGTGAATTCCTGGCACTAGCGGCTTCCTTGGAGGATCTAAGTCACAAAACTGGCGACTCGAAAATCTTGGTACTGGCAGAAACGTTAAACACGGCCACCAGTACTTTCTTAGATAATGACAAGTCGCCGTCCAGGAATGTCAACGAACTCGATAACCGCGGTAGTCACTTCTACTTGGCGCTCTATTGGGCTCAGGCCTTGGCAGCACAAAGCAAGAATGCCGAGTTGCAGCGCGAGTTTGCGGGCATAGCTAAACAGCTTAGCGATAATGAAGCCACCATCGTTGCCGAGCTTAATGCTGCCCAGGGCAATCCAGTCGAGGTGGGCGGATACTACCATCCCGATCCAGCAAAGGCGACTGCAGCCATGCGCCCCAGTGTTACATTCAATGCGATACTCAGCCAACTGGGCTGAGCAGACCCAGGGGAGCTAACCTTCGACCTTAAGCAGAGCAAACTTCTTCTTGCCGGTCCGCAACACAATTGCAGACTGGCTCGCGAGATCGCGGGCTAGAAGCACGGTATCAGCCGATTCCATGCGTCGATTATTTACGTAAGCGCCTCCCTGTTCAACCGTTCTGCGCGCATCGCTTTTGCTCTTCGCCAGGCCAACTCGGACCAGTGCGTCGACCAGTGTCAGGCCAACAGATAGTTCGTCGCGGCTGCAGGTAGCGCTGGGTACGTCTGGAAAAATCTGATTGAGTTGTTCATCTTGGAAGCCAGATATTTCTGCCCCAAAGAAAACCTCCGTGGCTTTCACTGCCGCGGACAATCCCTCCGTTCCATGCACGAACTCCGTGAGCCAGCCAGCTAATCTTTTCTGCGCAGCGCGAGCCTGAGGCGCTTCCGTAACGGTCTTTTCGAGCGCTAAAAACTCCTCGCGGTCGACTTCGGTTAGGAAGCGGAGGCACATGAGCACGTCGCTATCAGATACGTTAAACCAGTATTGGTAGAATTCATAAGGGGGGGTGCGTTTGGCATCTAACCAGACCGCACCGGTAGCCGTTTTGCCCATCTTGCGACCATCGCTGGTCAGCAGCAGCGGACAGGTCAATCCGTGCAATTGGGCTCCGTGCATTCTTCTAGCAAGGTCAATACCGGCTGTAATATTTCCCCATTGATCGCTGCCGCCGATCTGCAGTTTGCAGCCATACTCTTTGTGCAGATAGGCAAAATCATAGGCTTGCAACAGCATGTAGCTGAATTCGGTGTAACTCAATCCACTGTCGTCACGCTCAAGTCGGCTGCGGACCGAATCTTTACTGAGCATCACATTCACTGGAAAATTTTTGCCAACATCGCGTAGAAAATTGATGTAGGACCAGCCGCTCATCCAATCGTAATTGTTGACGATCTTTGCGGGCGCCAGCCCTGAAAAATCGAGAAATCGCGTCATCTGGGCCTTCATCCCATCCACATTCTCAGCCAGTGCATCCGGCGAAAGGAGAACTCGTTCCTCCGACTTGCCGCTAGGATCGCCTATCATCCCAGTGGCGCCACCTACGAGCGCGATCGGAGCATGGCCATGCTGTTGAAATCGTCGCAACATCATCAGTGGCAACAAACTGCCGCAATGCAAGCTGCTGGCTGTTGGGTCGAAACCCGCGTAAACGCTCTGAGACTGTACCAACAACTCCTTCAATGCTTGTTCTTCAGTGCTCTGTTGAATCAGGCCTCGCCAGGAGAGTTCTTCGAGGATATTAATTTTGCTCATGCTTCCATCTTTGAAAGTTTTTTTGGGGACCCCCTTTAGAACCCATGGCTAGGTAAATGGAAAGGGGTTTGGTCTGGGCAAGGCTTTCAATGCAAGCTCTGCAAACTTAAGATCCGCTTTGGTGGTAACTTTGATGTTCAGCGGACTGCCGTCTACGATCTGAACAGGAAAGCCGGCTTCTTCGACAATAGAAGCGTCGTCTGTGGCAGTGCTCGGGTTGGCATGCCTCGCATACGCCTCAGCCAGAGTACTGCGTTTAAATACTTGCGGAGTTTGCGCGAGCCACAAATTGTGCCGGGAAACGGTTTCGTGAATCCGCAGATTCGCGTCGGCCCGCTTCAGAGTCGAGCTACAGGGAGTTGCCAAAATGGCGGCTCCGGTTTTTTTAGCGGCGGCAAACACCTCGTCGATCCAAATGTCGGCGATGCATGGTCGAGCCGCATCATGAATGGCCACATAGGGCATGTCGTCGCTTACTTCCCTCAGTCCATTGAGCACGCTGTCGGCACGCTGAGTACCTCCCAGTACGACTTTTATGCCTAATATGGCCGCATTGCCTGCGAATTTTTCGTTGAAGAACTCGCGATCCGCGGCCGCGATCACCATGATCAGCTGGCCAACATCTTTCCGCTTGGAGAATAACTCTGCGGCATGCATCCACATTGGTTTGCTGCCAACTGTCGCAAAGACTTTCTTCTTAAACGGATCTCCGAACCGGCTGCTACTTCCGGCGGCGGCTAATATCACAGCAAACTGGCTCACCTGTTACCCCCTCAAATTACTCGTCCCGCGTCATAACCGTCAAAATTGTCACCTTCGTGGCATAAAGGTCAATCCGACTCGCAGATCGTTTGCGACAAACATGGATGCATGACCTAGTTTTGCATGACTGATACTCCGTGCGTGATCGCCCATGTTTGGCCCCTAAACAGTGGAAAACTGAAATGACTGTCGCCTCAGAAACGTTCAAGCTGGATACTGATGTCGCGCTCGCTGTGCGCATTATTCGGACGGGGCATGTGCCACTAAGTTTTTTCCAGTGGCTCTCCGCACCGCAGAGAATGGGCGATTGCACTGATTCACTCGCGGAATCATCGATTACCAAATCGCTCGATGATATCTTTGCGCCACTGCTCACCGACGCACGGGAGTGGGAGAAAAAAGAAGCCCGCTACGCTGCCAAATGGATCGGCGCTGTCTGCCGCTACATAACCAACAGTGCTCGATCACATGGCTTGGGAATTCATTCGCGGATGTTGGCGGCAAGCCTGCTGCCCACCTACCGGTGCCTGGCTACCGGCGAGCTCCACGAAGGCTTGAAGCAAACACGAGCTCGACTAGCGGAGCTGCTCTCGCTGTGCGCTCTCGTGGCAGAGATTGGCGAAGACCTAGTCCACGCGCTGGACAGCGGCAATCGAAAGATGCTGGCCCCTTCGGCGATTTTGAAAGATCCGTTCGGATTGCAGTTGACGAGCATTGCGGAAACCGTACTCAAGTATTCGGAACGTTTCGAACCAACTACCTCCAAATTTGACGACTCTTCGACGGAAGAGCTTGTGGCACTGAAATTGAACGGGCGGAAAGCGACAATCGAAGAATGGGCAGCTCCAGAGCTCCTATGGCGATTGTCTGGCGAGATGATTTCTAAGAACTCAGAGCTGGTGCTACCACGCTCCTGGCTATCGTCGCCAGTTCCCTGGGCAAGTATTTCCGATCATTGGCACGCACTCGCACACCTGTTAGCAACAACCGATTCGACCAGCGACGCGAAGCATTGCGAGAGTGGCAGTGCTGAGTCGCTTGTGGCCACAAATTCCGCTTCTACAGCCCGCAGCGATTCCGACCGTCTCGAATCGCTCGGAAGCGACTGCGCAACTGGAGACTTAAGCAAGCTGCCGCTCGGCCAATCGGAGAAGTTGACTACCGAGAATTTCTCAGCACCAAACCTCGCTACGCTCGACTCACAAGATCTTCCGATTACTCCGCCAGCGAAAGCCGTTGCTTTGGCAATGCCTCTTCCAAAAGTGCTCATCGCCGAAATACGATCCCATAACGACCCAGCGTTTGTCAATGTTGTTCGCCGGCAAATTGCCAAGTGCCGCGCGGAAGATCGTGCTATCTCGCTGGTGTCGATTGTCGTACTGCCGGAAGACGAAAACGACCATCATGATGTTCGAGAAAACGGATTGACCCTGTGGCAACAGAAACTCGTCAACTGGCTGGCTGATCACCCCCAAGTCATAGAGCCTTACGCATTCCTGACAGGCGACGGCGAGCTGATACTGTGCGTGCTCGATCTCGAGCGCGGCGAAACTACAAATCTTGTTCGGCATGGTTTAGTCGAGGTGCTCACAGGCAAACACGTGGATGACACCGGTAGCCTGTTGGCGAAAGTCAACGTACCAGCGCGCTATCATGCTGGAATCGCGTCGACCAGTTCTCCAGGTGCAGCATTTACACCAGAACAATTGATTGAACCAGCCGTGCGTTGCCTATCTGCGGCTAGCAGACAGGGCAAGGCGTCCATCAAGAGCATCGAAGTGTATTAGCCCGCTATAAAAGGTCTTGAGGAACGGGCAGTTCCCAGCCTGGTCGCGATTGGGGGCGGATGAGCTGGTCGGCCTCAGGTGCGTTCGTAGCTCTCATCGCCCGAGCATCCCACTCGATGGGCTTGCCCAGACGAACAGCCAAATTGCCGAGTAAGACAACTTCAGTGAAAGGGCCAGCGTAGTCGAAATTTGAAAGTGCGGGCGAGCCACCACGAATGGCTGCCAACCATTCGGCATCCTCATTCTCAACACGCTGGATGGTTCTAGGGACTTCGTTCGCCAGTTCAGCGCGTTTGCTGGGCGAGACTATCCAGTCTTCGGAACCTCTTGAAAACAGCATTTTGCCTTCATCTCCAACCAGAATCAGATCCCAGCGAGACGGTTGGTCGACTGCTCCGCGACCCTTGCGTCCTTTGGTAGGTTCCACCACTGTGGGAGCTCCTGCGGATAGGGCCTCTGCGGACGCCTGCTGCAGCAATTCGTAGGGGGCATTCGCTTTTCCGTCCCGGTTGCCATCGTACCAAACGAACTTCACGGGTGGCTGTGCAACGCTGGCAACCGGTCCCACACTAGCTCCCAGTGTGCCACCGCCTACGCGCTCTCGGCTGGGAAATTGGTAGGTGATTGTCGACCAATCAGGTCCAGTCGCGGAAGTCATGCCACCGGATTCCGCCGCAACCGATGTCGGCGAACCAAGGTCCAGAGCCCAATAGGGCATATCCATGATGTGGCACGCCATATCGCCAAGCGCTCCAGTTCCAAAGTCCCACCAACCACGCCATTTGAATGGAACATAGCAGGCATTGAACTCGCGGTGGGCTGCCGGCCCAAGCCACAGATCCCAATCCAAATCGGCGGGCCGACTGATTGCAGCCAACTTAGCCTGTTCTGCAATCGCCGCTTGTCCCTGCGGCCAGGTGGGGCGATTGGTCCAGCAATGTACCTCTCGCACCGGTCCAATGATCCCAGCCCGAACGAGCTCGACGGCGCGGCGAATTGGTTCTCCCGCATGCGCCTGATTGCCCATCTGAGTGACGACTTTAAAGTGACGAGCGGCCTTGGTCATGACCCGAGCTTGGTGAATTGTGTGCGTTAGAGGCTTTTGACAGTAGACGTGCTTTCCCAGCGCCATGGCGGTCAGCGACGCGATAGCATGCGTGTGATCGGGAGTACTTACGGTTACTGCGTCGATCCCTTTCTCTTTCTCCAGCATTACTCGAAAGTCGGAATACAAGGTGGCCTGCGGTAACGCCTTGATCGACTTGGCTGCCCGCGTGACATCGACGTCGCAGAGTGCTGAGAAAGTTGCTCCGGCAGCAGTCAAATCGGAGACCTCCCCCGCGCCTTTTCCTCCTACGCCAATACCCGCAAGGTAGATGCGCTCGTTGGCTCCCCAAGCAGACCTGGGAATAATTGTGAACACTGAGCCCCACGTGGCTGTCTTCAGTATCTGCCGTCGATTGAGTTTGCGATTCATAATCGGCCTTTGCCTTTCTGGGACTATACTGGTTTTGGATCTTGCAGTTTTTTAAGCGCATCGACGTCTGCTAACATCGTTTTGCTGCTTACGCATTCGCCCCACGTCTGCAGCCGACCACTCTGCGATGCCATTCGACCAAGAATTGCGGTCAGGGTAGCTTCACACGCAGAGGGAACTTCGTTGAGACAGGCAGCGCGAGCGATCGCCTCGAGCACTCGCGAAGCATCGGAGCTAGGCACGGAAAACTCCTGGTCTGTCGCGCGCCATATGAGTTCGTTCTGTAAATTGTAGATTTTTCCAGCGGATAGATCGCACCATCCCCGTGTCCCATGCACGCTCAGTCTGGCGCGTCTACCACCGCCATCTACGCGCTGTTCGCAAATGGAAATCAGCTTTACGCCCCCGCGATAGGCGTATTCCACGCAATAATGATCTAGTATGTCCCCCTCGGTTTTCATCAGTGTTGGTTTGCGACCGCCAACACCTTGAGCTTCCAGCGGATGGCTTTGCAACACCCAATTAATCAGATCTAAATTTTGCACATGTTGCTCAACCAAGCTATCGCCACTGATCCATTGAAAATGCTGCCAGTTGCGAAGTTGGTATTCAAGCTCCGATTGACTCCGGCGACGAACGGATGGCGCGGAGAGTGTGCAACTCAGATGTGCGCGGGCCAGCAAAATTTGGCCAACAGCTCCAGCGTGCAACTCGTTGACCATCGCGCAAGTTAGGCTGTCGCTGCGTCGATCCAAGCCAACGCCAACGACCAAATTCTGTGCGAAAGCCTGTTCGTTGGCGGCCCAAAATCGCTGCACGCCAGGTGCGTCCACGGCAATGGGCTTCTCGGCGAAAACGTGTTTGCTTGCAGCGACGGCCTCTTCAAAATGAATCGGACGAAAGCCAGGTGGTGTGGCCAAAATCACCAAATCAACATCGGTTGCGAGCAATTGTTGGTAGCTCTGTAGTCCTGTAAAACGGTGGGCGCTGTCGACCAAAATTTGGTTCGAATATTTTCCCTTTAAAGTCCTTAACGCCTGTTGAACGCGGTCTGCAAAGACATCAGCTAGCGCGGTTACGCAAACGTCTGCGCCATTGGGATTGGCCCTCAGTAGTTGCTGAGCCAGCGCGACACCACGCGCGCCGCAACCAATCAGCCCAACGCGGATGGGTAGCGCGACGGAAATTGGTGCTTTCTCCGCGCTGGCCACGGCTAAGCCAGTGGTCGACGTTAGCCCCGCTGGGATCGCGCCCGCCAAGAGCAGTGAAGACCCCCGGATAAACCCGCGGCGACTCTCATCAGGTTTGCGGAGTTCCGACATTGTTTTTCCGACTCTGAAAATAGGTACTGAGCAGAATGCGGTTCAGCTGGCTTGGCCAATGAAGATGCAGGGGCATGCCATCAAGTGGAAAGAGCGACGCACAAAGCAGATTATCGCTGGGCGGGGAGTGCCCGGCAAATCGAAAAGTTGTTTACCAATTCTTGTTTCTGGCAGAATCAACTTTGTGCGTCGGCTAGCGGATTGGGGAATTAAGTAGCACTGAAAAACTAAGGTCAAAAAGTCACCAGCTCGAATTACCCAAAAACCTCGTTGCAGAGGCCGCTACCATTGCCTGCCGCAATAAACTTCTTGAGCCAAGAGACCGGAATTTACCCTAGCCTGCCTTCAGCGAGTGTTACGATACCCGTAATCGAATCGCTTCGCAAGCACTTTGCGGCTGATTTGAACAAAAAACCTGGTGGCGTTCCCCATCGATATTGGCAAGCAACCCTAAAAAAGCAAATAAAGTAAGATGTGGAGCAATTTCAACTAAGAAATGTCGAGAGCTCCCCGATCGCCAGCTGCGGAAGAGAATATGTCAGTACTTGAAATAGCTATCGTCGACTATCAAATGGGCAATCTGCGGAGTGTTCAAAAGGCCCTTGAGCACTGTGGACATTGCGCGACCATTACGAGTGAACCCGACCAAATAGCTTCCGCCAAAAAAGTCATCTTGCCTGGCGTCGGAGCTTTCGGCGACGCCATTGCCGAACTTAAGAACCGCGACCTGGTACAGCCGATCCAAGACTCGATACGGCAAGGCAAGCCCTTTTTGGGCATCTGTTTGGGGCTGCAACTGCTGTTTGAGATTGGTTTCGAAGGCCGGGAGCAACCTGGACTAGCAGTGCTGGGGGGGACCGTCGAACGTTTCCCCGCGACCTATCCAAGCGAGCTGGGCCTAAAAGTTCCCCACATGGGCTGGAACCAAGTCCGGGTTGAAAAACCAAATTGCCCATTGCTGGACGGTATTTCATCGACCGCATACTTCTATTTCGTGCATAGCTACTTTGTACTGCCTACGGATCCATCGGTTCGTTGGTTGAGCTGTGAGTACGGTACGGATTTCTGCGCTGCCATTTGGCAAGACAATTTGGTTGCCACCCAATTTCACCCGGAGAAGAGCCAGCGCGAGGGTCTGCAACTGCTGAAGAATTTTGCCAGCTTGTAACTTTGGCGCTAACCCAACTTGGAAAGACTTGTCATGAGTTGTGCGCGATACGTTTATTGGGCCGCAATCTGTGGGATGCTGACGGCCCCGCTGCTGTCCTACGGTGACGACGTCGCTGCCGCGGTAGCTACTATTGAAAAGTCTGCCGAGGAATCCTTTCTCGCAAAGGATACGTTGCAGATTGGCAGCGAGTCGTCTGACGATGCGCAGCAGTGTCTCCAGGAATTGGCTTGGATGCCTTGCGAATTTGAGGTACGCCTGGTTATCCCCGAGCTTGAACACCATGGGGAATGGCTGGTGCGTTTTCCGTCGGCTCGACCAACGGGTGATCCAGTGAACGATCAGGTGGCTATGGAATGGTACCAAGCGCGCGATGCTCAAGGCGAACCCGTCAATGCGCCAGCTGCAGTCATCGTTCACGAATCGGGACGCAGTATGACCGTGGGACGGCTGATTGCAAAGTCGCTGAGGTCCAAGGGTCTTCATGCCTTTATGTTGCAACTGCCATATTACGGTTACCGCCGTGGACCGAATATTCAGCCTGAGGGAGCACAAATAATGGAAGCGATGTGCCAGGGGATCGCCGATGCGAGGCGAGCCAGAGATGCGGTTGCGGCTCTGCCGCTCATCGATGCCAAGCGAATATCTTTGCAGGGAACTAGCCTCGGAGGGTTCGTGACGGCCACAACGGCTGGACTGGATAACGCCTACCATCGTGTCTTTGTATTGCTGGCTGGTGGCGATCTTCATAGCGTTCTGACTGAAGGCAAGAAAGATGCCGTAAAAGTCAAGCAGGCCATGTTGGCAGGCGGTGTCAGCGACGTAGACTTCCGCCGAATGCTCAATCGGATCGAACCCCTGCGGTTAGCGCATCGCATTGATCCCAACCACCTTTGGCTTTTCAGTGGTCGTTTCGATGACGTCGTACCGCCACGGAACTCGCAGTTGTTCGCCGAAGCGGTGGGGCTCAATGAGGAGCATCATGTGCAGATGTTTGCCAACCACTATTCCGGAATTCTTTTTCTGCCCATGCTCAGCGAACAAATGAGCGTGCTCATGCGCGAGTAGTTAAAATCGGGCCAGCACAGTGGCTGGCCCTATTCGCTGCCTGCTCGTGTTGCCCCACACCCTTAATCGCGAAAGGTCGCTCCATGCGCGTTTGTCAACAACTTACTCTGGTCCTGTATTTGATTCATGTTTTAGTTCTTTCGAGCTCTCTTGTCGCGCAGGAGAATTTGTTTGGCGAAAAATTTCCGGATCTCGATTCGCAATCTACCGGGGAGTGGTGGAGTAAGAAATTGACCGGACGGAATGCTTCCCCCATCGTCGATATGAATGTGCCGCGCAATCAAGTCGTCGCCTTCGCACTTTATACACATCAGGCGGGCGTCTTAAAGATATCCGCTCAACTGTTTCCGCTGCGCCCAGAAGAAGCGAAAATCGTCCGCCTGCAATTCGAGAAAAATGGCCAATGGGAAACCGCTGGGCAAGCGGAAGTAAGCTACCCTGGTTGGGATGCGCATTTTCGAGTTGAGAATTGGGATAGCTCGCGAAATTGCAAGTATCGGGTGCTCCATGGAGCTGAAGCCAGTTTTGAAGGCCTGATACGCCGCGACCCCAAGGAAAAAAACACAGTCGTCGTCGGACTTTTTTCGTGCAATTCGAGTCGTACCAAAGGGCCACGCGAAGAAATCATTGCCAACGTTATGTCGCAGGATCCAGACGTTTTATTTTTCGTTGGTGATCAGTCCTATCACCACACCGAGCATACCGCTGGTTGGTTAGAGTGGGGCCTCCAGTTTCGAGAGATTGTCAAAGATCGACCCACGGTCACGATCCCCGACGACCACGACGTTGGCCAAGCGAATATTTGGGGTGAGAACGGCAAGGTAGCCTCGACGGGCGCAGGGCCAGACGGCGGCTATTTCTACCCAGCCAGCTACGTCAATATGGTGCAGCGCCAACAGACTTGGCATTTACCAGATGCCGTCGATCCGGCACCGATCGGCGGAAATATCGGTGTCTATTTCACGCGTCTACAGGTTGCGGGTATCGACTTCGCCATTCTCGAGGATCGTAAATTCAAGAGTGGCCCCGAGGGCAAAATCCCTAAAATGGGACCTCGTCCGGACCACATCAACGATCCCGCTTATAGCCGGGCCAGCGTCGACGTGGCAGGATTGGAACTCCTCGGCGATCGCCAACTCAGATTCCTGGAAAACTGGACGCAAGATTGGTCTGGGGCTGAACTGAAGTGCGTTGTTTCGCAAACCGCATTCTGTGGGGCCGTCCATCTTCATGGTTCCGAGGACAACCGCCTCCTGGCTGACTTGGACTGCAATGGTTGGCCGCAGACTGGCCGCAACAAGGCCTTGCGGTTAATTCGACAAGCCTGGGCGCCGCATCTCTGTGGCGATCAACACTTGGCTGTCGTCGTCAAGCATGGCATTGAGAACTTTGGAGATGGCCCTTTTGCATTTACAACGCCCGCAATTGTCAACACCATCTACGGACGATGGTGGAAGCCCGAGGATGAAAAAGCCGGGGCCAATCCGATTGCCGGTAGCCCACTGCCGTGGACAGGCGATTTTTTGGACGGGCTCGGTAATATGATCTCGATGATGGCGTATGCGAATCCAACGAATGTTCGGGATGAGGCGCAGCGGGCAGATGGATACGGTATCGTGCGTTTTGATAAGTCGAAACGCGAAGCTACGTTCGAATGTTGGCCGCGATTCGCAAAAGTGGGCGACGGCGACAGTGCTCAATTTCCAGGATGGCCTATCACAATTTCCATGGACAAGAATGACGGACGCCCAGTTGTAGGACACCTGGCCACCGTCGCGCTAGCCGGAGTCGAGCGTCCAGTCATACAGGTCGAGAATATGGAAACCGGCGAAGTGTTGTACACCGTACGCGCTCCGTCTGCCGACTTTCGCCCGCCGGTTTATGCGGATGCTACGTACACGGTGCGGATAGGAACAGACCGGCCCGACGAAAAGGAAATTCGGAATCAACGCATTGCAAAATAGCTTACTCGCCTATCAACGCTGCTTGATCTGGCGTGGTTGATATTTTCTCGTGCAAAGCCCGCATCGCCTCAAGCTGCTTAGGGTTTTGCTGAGCGACATTGCGCTGCTCAAATCGACTTTGACTCAGATCGAAGAGCGCACCAGGCTCTTCGATCGGCGTGGTTTTCCAAGGTCCCATTTCTTCGCGGACTTTGGCGCTGGGAATATACTTCCAGGTTCCAACTCGTAGCGCCAAATTGGTGGCCTCATGGATTAAGTGCGGTCTGCCGATTGAGCTTTTGCCGAGCATCAGTTCGAGCATATTGCAACTGTCTCCGCAGGCGGATGCTGGGATTTTGGCTCCTACCAAACTGGCCAACGATGCCGCCATGTCGATTTGACCAAACAGTGCATCGGAAGTGCTACCCGCCTCGATGTGTCCAGGCCATCGCAGGATAAACGGTACTCGCGTGCCACCCTCAAACAGCGAATATTTCCCGCCGCGCAGGTCGGCATTGGGATCGTGCCCGCCAAGTTGCTCATTGGCTTGGTCAACATAGCCGTCGTCTAGCACGGGTCCATTGTCGGAGCTGAAGATTATCAACGTGTTTTCAGTCAGGTTGAGGCTATCGAGCTTTTCAAGAATTTGCCCTACGCACCAATCCAACTGCAACATAGCGTCGCCGCGATAGCCGAGTCCCGATTTTCCTACAAAACGCGAATGTGGGACTCGCGGCACATGAATATCGTGGGTGGAGAAAAAAAGGAAAAAGGGTTGGGCGCGGTGCTCGTCGATAAAACGCAGCGCTTTGTGCGTTATCACGTCAGCCATGTCCTCGTCTACCCAGCGAGCTTTTTGACCACCGGTCATCCATCCGATTCTGGAGATGCCGTTGACGATCGTTTGATCGTGACCGTGCGACCATCTCTGTTTCAAGCTCTCTGGCTTCTCGGCCCCGGAAGGATTCGGGTCGATGCGCTGGCCATAGCTTACCTTGATGGGATCGGCTACATCGAGATCGACCACTCGCCCTTGCTCCACGTAAACACAGGGGACACGATCCCCGGTGGCCGGAATCAAAAAGTGGTAATCGAATCCAATCTCGTTGGGGCCCGGTTTGATTTCTTGATTCCAATCGACTTCGCCATTGCCCAACCCCAAGTGCCATTTGCCTACCACCCCGGTCTCGTAGCCCGCGCTTTGCAGCAAGCTGGGAAGCGTGACCGTACCCGGCTGGATGATCATGTTGGCATTGCCACGGGCGATTCCAGTTCCCGCCTGTCGAAATGCATATGTACCAGTCAACAATGCGAATCGGCTGGGGGTGCAAGTGGCGGCCGAGCAATGAGCATCGGTGTGGCGTAGGCCTTCTTGGGCGATGCGGTCGATGTGCGGTGTTTGTAAGGTTGATTGGCCATTGCAAGAAACATCGCCGTACCCCACGTCGTCCGTGTAGATCAAAACAATGTTGGGACGTTCAGCTCCGTCCAATGCGTCCGCGCAAAACGAGAGCAGTAAAAAACAGGTCAGCGCAGTGTTGCGCAACATGAGCGAATGCATGATCAAAGCCTTAGTATCAAATGCGTAGGTTTAATGCGGGGTATCTCTGGTTGGGCCACGCTTTAGCAATGCAACGTTCTCACCCACGGCGGGTGGATCGATTGCAAATGGATCGTAAATGTTCACTAAGCGACTAGCACGGTAGATCGACCAGCCAAACGGACTTTGCTTACCGCTATCGCACACAACCTCATAGACCTTCTCGGGTTCGGCATCGCGGGTAATTTCAAATATGCGTGCCCACTGACGTTCGGCTGGTACGTCGTCATTGGGAGTTCCGTCTTCGAGCTCGATGTGCCCGCCATCGGTAACAAGAATGTTCTTCGTTTTGTTAAGCCAGTCTGCCTCGCAATAAAACGGACAGTAAAATCGATCCTCCGGCGTCCCGCTGTATTCAAAGATTTGCTTGACAGTCATCGCTCGTTCGTCGATGTCGAACTCGACAACGCGACTCTGGTTTTCCGGGGCTTTGGTGGCCTTATTAAACGGACGAGCGCGATAGTTGCCATTGTCGTACATCATCAGTGTCCCTCTGGGAGTCAGTTGTGGCGAGTGTTGATGATAGGTCCACTGCAAATCGCCGACCGGTTTCAGCAAATACTGTTGCCAAGCCTCACCCCAGCCGGTTGGATCACCAAATATCCAGCGTATCTTTTTAGTTTTCCAATCAATTTTCATGATGCAGTCGAGGTGCCGGAACGAAACGATAACCGAGTCGTCGCTCGCAACATATTCAAGCGCGTTGGCGTGACTCCAATCGCGCGAAAAGTCGGAGATGCGCTCGTTGTATTTGTCTTTCCAAAAACTGCTCAACGCCATGTATCCGAAGCGTTTCTTATCCAGAACATCCAGTGTTTTCAGCTGGCTAACCGTTTTACCCGTGTTTGGGTCAAACTCGACAATAATATCGCAAACTACATGAGCCGGTTCCCAGGGGGCTTGGGGATCAAACTCGCTAGTCGGAAACTCGTCGAACTTAACCAACTCCGTGGCTAGCGTCATGAAGTTGCCGTTTGGTAGCTCCAGTAGGTCGTGATGCGATGTGTCGATGTCGACGGCCACTGCCATATTATCGGGTGATTCTGTTAGTCGCTTACCAAACCAGCGTCGTATGTCGCGTCCCAAGATGTCAATTTCGTAGGCATAGCGGTAGTTGCCATGCTGATAGAGGATATGTCCATTCTTCAGGACACGAATATCGGCAATACGGTCGCCCGTATTGCAAAACCAAACAACTTCTCCAGCCGAGTCGATCGCAATCAAGTAGCCATAATCGAGCATGCTCACATTGTCACGCCACAGGTTCACTGAGAACATCGTTACGCCCGGTTCCATTTTCTCCAGCTTCGATAGGATCGTTTTCAATGGCGGAAAATTTGCTGGAAGCGGTTGAGTGCGGAAGGTCAATGGCTGGCTGATCAGCGTTTCACCGCTGTTCGTAGTCAGTTTGACGCGAATCGTATGTTCGCGATTCGGACGCAGTCCCAACGCGGCGACGCGGTGTTTTTTAGCGGCAACAACTCTCCAAGGCTGCTCCCAGCTTCTATCGCGGTCGGAAATCTCTAGCGACGGAACGACCTCTTCGGAGCACTCAAAGTCGATGATCGCGATCAGTGGCGCACGTTCGATGGGATTGGCGCGAATTGTGGGACGCACAACGAACAAGCTGGCTGCGCTGTTGACTTTTTCGTTGTTGCCTTTTTCGTTGTTAACCTTATCGCGGGCAACATTTTCACCGGCAACTTTTTCAGCGGTAGTATTCTGCCCTCCCGATGCAACGCCACCACAACCGGCTAAAGGAGTCAGGGCTACAGCAATCAACAGAAAGGTTTTCAAACGCATCATGGCATTGTCTAAAGAAATAGCCTAGCGAATCCAGGAGAACATTACGAGGAATTATATTCAACACGCGATGCCACCTGGGAAGGCTCGCTACTAAACTCGCAATTTATTTTGCCTGCATCCAGTAATTCGGATTTTGGAATGCAACGTTGGAGGGCGTGAGAGTTTGTCTTTAGTTTGACTTGGAGTTTCGATACGTCTCTCGGAAACTATGCTTTGGCGCAATGGGCAGCTCGCGCTGTCTGGCCCATACGTTGAGACGATTGTGAGTAAGCCAGCGAGGCAGAATACGTAGGCTTTTCCTGGCTGCCCAACCGCCTAGGCGATATAGCCAGGGCGTACGCAGCACGATGGCACCCAGTTTCATCGACAGCCGCTTGCTGAAGGGAATGAGTTTCCGTTCGGCCAACTCGCCGCGCCAGGCGAGCAACTGATGGTGGAGCGGTATTTTGACTGGACACACGTCGGTACAGGAACCGCATAGGGTGCAGGCATAGGGAAGCGAGTGATGAGTTTGAGCGTCGTTCGCTGGCGCGAGGACGCTACCGATCGGCCCAGGCACTGTATTCGAATAGCTGTGACCTCCGCTACGGCGGTAAACTGGACAAGTATTCATACAAGCACCGCAACGAATGCATTGGAGCGATTCCTGAAAGGTCGGATTGGCGCGGATATCCGACCGTCCGTTGTCAACGATCACAATATGCATTTGTCCACCCGGCCGTGGACCGTGAAAATGCGATGTGTAGGTCGTGATGGGTTGTCCGGTCGCACTGCGGGCGAGCAGACGGGTGAACACGGATAAGTCGATCAATCGTGGCAGCAGTTTTTCAAGCCCCATACAAGCGATGTGAATTGGTGGCAGCGACACTCCCAAGTCTGCATTGCCCTCGTTCGTGCAAACGACGAAACCACCCGACTCTGCGATCGCAAAGTTGACACCCGTGATGCCTGCTTGCGCCTTTACAAAGCGCTGCCTCAATTCTCCGCGGGCTGCCCGCGTTAAGAATTTTGGATCGGCGTTGCCTTTGGGTGTTCCGATGTGCTGATGGAAGGTCTCGCCGACCTCTTCCTTGCGAATGTGGATAGCTGGTAGCACTATGTGGCTGGGCGTTTCGTTGCGCAGTTGCACAATCCATTCACCGAGGTCGGTATCGACCACTTCGATTCCATGCGATTGCAGGAAAGGATTGAGATGGCACTCTTCGGTCAGCATGGACTTGCTTTTGACAACTCGCTCTACGTGATTCTCCTGGAGGATGCGATGAACTATTTCGTTATGTTCCTTCGCATCGCGCGCCCAGTGCACAGTGGCGCCGAGCTTGGTTGCATTGTGCTCAAATTGCTCGAGGTAGTCAGGTAGATTGGCTAGCGTGTGGGTCTTGATCTGCGCAGCCAATTCGCGCAGTTGCTCCCATTCGGGAACGGCTTTGGCCATGCGATCGCGTTTTTGCCGGACAAACCATAAGGCACCATCATGCCAGTGCGCGCGCTGCGTGTCGGCAGTAAATTTGTTGGCAAGTTGCGAGTGGGTGGAATGAGCAGCGGCAGTCATGTCGATTTGAGAATGCGGTTAGAGGACGGGCAAAATGCAGCGAGATAGCGAAACTCTCGAGATAGTATAGCTACAATCCAAGACCGCTCTATCGCAATTGCCCGCAGCCATGCGACCAACACAGGTTGATGCGCGTTTCAGCTGTAAAATCTGCAGTCGGACTCAGACACTGAATTTCCCGGGCATTCTACCACAGCACTTCCAGCAGATTGCTTCGCCCGTCTGTCCAAAAAACGGGTTTGCCAATGTTTGTGGAACGGGAATTCGTATTGAGCAGGTCGGCTAGGGATGACGGCTGGCGGGCTAGCAGAGCCCATGTCGCCGCCAACGCCGCAGTTTGCTCGTCGGGAGGGGTATGGCAGAATTGCACCGCCAAGCCGGCACGTTTGGCAAGTCCAGCCAGAACGGGCTTCAGATTGAAATGAAGATTGGTGATGTGGCAAGCTAGGATGCCATCGCTATTCAAGTGACTCAAGTAGACGTCTAGCGCCTCCTGCGTTAAAAGATGCACTGGGATGGCATCGCCAGAAAACGCATCCAATACAAGCACATCGAATTCTTGTGGAGGCTCAAATTCGAGGGACAATCTGGCATCTCCGGTAATCACAATCTGCTCCGCCGGGCAATCTTCCAAGAAGCTAAATCGCTGCTCGGCAAACTCGATGACCTTCGGGTTAATTTCATACATGCGGAACGAGTCGAAGGTTCTTCCATATGCAGCCAGCGTGCCAATGCCAAGTCCCACAATTCCAATTCTGCGCGGCTGGCTCGACTTGAAATGCCGCATGACTTGCCCGACCCCGGTACCTTTTGCATAGTAAGCGGTGGGGGTGTGGCGTTTTTCTGGTGCAATAAATTGTGTGCCATGAGTTATGCGGCCGTGGCACAATTGACGCATCGGTTCTCCCGTTTGCGTGCTTTGGACCTCTTCTACTTTGAGCACGCCATAAAAGTTCCTAGCAACGGCTACTGCTCCAGGCGCGTGCCGCCCGATCTGAGTCAAGAATCCGATTAGGGTGACGAGCAGGGCTAGTACGGCCGGCACAGCGCACCAACGAGGCAGCGGCCAACGCGCACCGTCTTCGACAAGCCGGATAAGCCACACCAAAATGATGAAGCTGAATATGCCGAAGTACAGTTCGTTGTAGGAAACAAAGAGTAGCGGAGCGAGCACTCCCACAAACAGTCCGCCAGCAGCGCCTCCCGCAGACATTGTCAAGAAATACGCGGTCAGGAAACGTGGGTGCGGTTTCTGCGCAGCCAACTCGCCATGACATACCATGCAACAACCGAACATCATCCCAAAGAAAACGGCGATTTGCAGCACGATTGGCGCCCAGGCTCCGCTGTTGATCAACGCGACCGAGGCAACTATCAGAACTGCAGTAGCGGGCAAGTAAACTCTCCGCGAGTACCAACGGTCACTGTCGAAGCACAGGATGAATGTTAGTAAATACAAGGCGAGCGGTAGGACCCACAGAAATGGTACTACGGCTACGTCCAAGCAAACTTGGTTTGTGGTTGCCAGCAGGAGCGTGGAAGCTGTCATCGAAAGACCGAACCAGAGGCCGAAATCGCTCCATGCCGGTGGCACGCTCGCCGATGCTCGCTGAATACTCGGGTTGTCCGACGCATGCTCCGCGACCGAATGTCTGACCATCCACCAACCAGTCGCCCCGCAGAGCACTACAAACAAAGCAAATAATACCGACCAAACCGCCGACTGCGCGTTGGTAGCTAAGAGTGGTTCGACGGCAAACGGATAGGAAAGCAGCGCTAGCAAGGAGCCGACATTCGATAGGGCATACAGCCGATAGGGAGTTTCGCCGACGTGCGTGCGGCTAAACCAGCGCGGAAATAACGGGCTTGTCGCCGACAGTACGAAGTAAGGTAGACCGATACTGATGCTTAACAACAACACGATGCGCAATGCTGGGGATTCATGCCCCGACGGTTTCCAAGAATCGTGCGGGGCAATGGGCAGAGTGATGAGTGCTGCAACGAGCAGACCAGCATGCAGCCACGCTTGTCCGCGTGGGGGCAGCAGCGTTGAAGAAAAATGCGCGTAGGCATAGCCACCAAACAGCAGGAATTGGAACACCAGCATGCAGGTAGTCCATACCGCCGGCGTGCCGCCAAACCATGGCAAGATGCACTTAGCGATCAACGGCTGAACTTGGAACAACAGGAATGCCGAAAGAAATACCACCGTGGCATAAAGGAACGCCAGCCTGCGAGATGATTTCGTTGAATTCAATTTGGCTTCTCTTGTTCGCAATTCCCATGTTCTATCGCGTGAGGCCGTTGCGGTCGTCGGCAAAGCTTACCCTCAGGCTAGGCGAAGGGCGCGGGCGGCCGAGGAATGCGTGACTTTCTTCGCGCGTTCCTGCGAGAGACTGTAGCGATTGTTCCGGCTGTGCTTGCCGTGTAGTTAAGAGAGCGTGTGGACCTGCAGAGCAGCCGTCAATCGGTTTCCAGGACTACCCGCTACGGTCGGGCGAGTGGCAGGTGAATCGAGGTTACGAGCCGCTCAAGGGAAATCTGTGTTCAGGTCTCAGAACCTCGTCCACACCAGGTAAATTCTCTTGTGCGCCTCCCCTAAAGGCGAAAACGACGTGAATTCCCCTCTAGTACGCCTGCGTTTGGCAACAACGCTTGACAGTTTGTCCGTTTGGAACGATCTTTGAGTCTCAAAATTGCGAGACATTGAGCGGCAACCGAGCATTTTCGCCCTTAGAACCACCGCCAACACAGGGTTTCTCAGAGGATTCCCGTTCCCTGTGGGTATTTCAGCGAAACCAGAATGAAAACCGCCACTTCTAACAATGTGCGTCAAGTTCCCCAGGATATCGACAGGTAGAAAAAATGAGCATCAATGGCGGTTCGCCGAGAACCATGTTTCAAAAGATTTGGGATGAACACGTTGTTTTCGCCGAGGCCGGAAAGCAAGCAATTCTCTATATCGACTTGCAACTCGTTCACGAAGTTACCAGCGCTCAAGCTTTCGAAGGCTTACGACTGGCGGGACGCAAAGTGCGCCGGCCAGAATTCACGATTGCCACACCCGACCATAATGTTCCGACCTCCAATCGCAATTTACCCATTGCCGATCCCATTGCAAAACAGCAGGTAGATACACTACGGAACAATTGCCAAGAGTTTGGGGTCAAGCTCTACGATCTAAATGATGTCAATCAGGGGATTGTTCATATCATTGGCCCCGAGCTGGGATACACCCAGCCAGGAATGACGATCGTGTGTGGCGACAGTCACACCGCTACTCATGGCGCGTTCGGTGCCCTCGCCTTCGGTATTGGAACAAGCGAAGTCGAACATGTCTTGGCAACACAAACCCTGCTGCAGTATGTGCCTAAGACTTATGAACTGCGCGTCGACGGAGAGTTGTCCCCTGGCGTTACCGCCAAGGACTTGATTTTGTACTTGATCGGCAAAATTAGCACCGACGGCGGTACCGGGTATGTTCTCGAGTACACCGGTTCAGCCATCCGCGGCTTGTCGATGGAAGAACGTATGACCGTATGCAATATGTCCATCGAAGCCGGCGCCCGCGCGGGTATGATTGCGCCCGACCAGAAGACATTCGATTACCTGCGAGGACGCCCATTTGCTCCGCGAGAATTCGAAGCGGCGATCCAGAAATGGAAACTGCTACCGAGCGATCCAGGTGCGAAGTACGATAAGGTAAATCTGTACGCGGGAGCGGACATCGAACCGCAAGTCACCTGGGGGACCAACCCAGGTCAGGTAAGTTCTATTTCTGCCGCTGTGCCCAACCCGGCAGATTGCGGCGATGAAACAGAACAGAAATCGACTGCAGCGTCGCTAGAGTACATGGGCCTCAAGGCTGGTACTCCCATCAGCGAAATTAATATTGATCGTGTGTTCATTGGTTCCTGCACCAATGCAAGAATTGAGGATCTACGTGCTGCGGCGCGAGTCGTTAAGGGCTATCGAGTTAGCTCCAGGGTCAATGCGATGGTGGTACCGGGCAGCGGTCAAGTAAAGCGTCAAGCCGAAGCCGAGGGGCTGGATAAAATCTTTACAGAATCGGGATTCGATTGGCGGGAGGCCGGTTGCAGCATGTGCTTGGCCATGAATCCAGATCGCCTCGAACCCGGCGAGCGCTGTGCTTCCACCAGCAATCGCAATTTCGAAGGTCGCCAGGGCAAAGGCGGCAGGACGCATTTGGTGTCGCCGGCGATGGCCGCTGCGGCAGCTATCCGAGGGCATTTCAATGACATTCGGCATTGGGAATATAAGTCGTCTTAGTCCCCGTCTGATAGCGCACTTCGCGAAACCAAAGAAATAACAGGCCATTCGAACAGGAAATCTACCTTGCAAGCGTTTACAAAACTAACCGGCATCGTCGCGGCCATGGATCGCGCTAACGTGGATACGGATCAAATTATTCCCAAACAGTTTCTCAAACGGATTGAGCGAACCGGCTTTGGACAGTACCTATTCTTCGATTGGCGATTTAACGACGATGGTTCGGACAATTCAGAATTTGAACTCAACCAGCCGTCGGTGCAGGGTGCATCCATCCTGCTGGCACGCCGAAATTTTGGATCTGGTTCTAGTCGAGAGCATGCCGTCTGGGCGCTGGAAGACTATGGTTTTCGCGTTGTGCTAGCGCCATCCTTCGCCGATATTTTCTTCAATAATTGCTTCAAAAACGGCGTTTTGCCAATCCAGCTTTCAGAAACAGTGATCGACGATCTCTTCGATCGTGCCAAGCGGTCACCGTATCAGCTGAGCGTCAACCTCGAGACTTGCACGATTACCGACGAGTCGGGGCTGTCGCTCGAGTTTGAAATCCAAGAGTTTCGTCGACATTGCTTGCTCAACGGATTGGATGATATCGCGTTGACTCTCGAGCATGAAGAAAAAATTACTCAGTACGAAAAGAAACGCGGACTGCCGGCTGTCTCCAATTGATCTGGAGGACGCTCGAGTCAGCGGGATGGTTTCTCGCTTTGAAGGGCGGCGATAATGGCGTCCACATCGTAAACGCACCCGCCCCAGGTTCCGCCGCCGAATTGCTGTAGGGCTGCCCATAGACGCGTGTCTTCGGGCAAGCGTGGGTCGGGCGCGAGGTCCTCCGCGGTCGACCGACGCGCCAATTCCTGGTCTGCATCCTCGTGAACAAGATTGACCGAACCCGTTAGCGAGGTTCTGTCCACAATGACTTCGATGATGTCTCCGTCGCGAACCTTTCCGATGGGGCCGCCGGCCAGTGCCTCCGGACCAACGTGACCGATACAGGCACCGGTGCTGACCCCCGAGAACCGTGCGTCGGTAACGATCGTCACGTGTTTACCCCACTTGATGTGTTTCAGCGCGGAAGTCAATTGATAGGTCTCTTCCATACCGGTTCCCTTGGGCCCGCAGCCGATCAATACTAAGATATCCCCGGGCTCAACACGCTTCGGATTTTGTCCTTTGATCGCTGCAATGGCCGCCTTCTCGGAAGTAAAGACCTTGGCAGGGCCGGTGTGACGAAAAACGCCATCGGCATCAATAACCGTTGAATCGATGGCTGTGGACTTGATGACTGAACCTTCGGGGCAAAGATTGCCAGTTGGGAAAGCGACCGTGCTGGTCATCCCGCTCTGCTTGGCGGCCGCGGGCGGTAGAATCACGGCATCGGGGTCGACGCCATCGCGCTCTCTCAGTAAATCTCGCAGCGCTGCGCGACGTCGACTGTCTTTCCATTGATCGAGGACTTCGTTCCAGGTTTTTCCGATGACAGTCATGCAGTCTCCGTGAATTGCTCCGGCCTCTCGCAGATGCCACATTATCTCCGGTACGCCACCGGCCAAATACATTTGTACTGTCGGATGATTGACCGGTCCGTTGGGCAATACATCGACGAATCGGGAAGTCTTTCGATTGGCAGTGCGCCAATCTTCCACCGACGGTCGCGTTAGTCCCGCGGCATGAGCAATCGCCGGGATATGCAGCAGAAGATTCGTTGAGCCTCCGCAGGCAGCATGGACGACGATAGCATTTTCAATCGCTTCCTGTGTGAGAATATCTGCTAGAGTCATCTTGCGGCGAGCTAAATCCATCAAAGATTCTGCCGAGTAGCGGGCCATGTCCAACCACAGTGATTGACCGCTGGGGGCTAGGGCTGCGTGCGGGACCGTCATGCCCAATGCCTCTGCCACAACTTGACTGGTGGCTGCTGTACCCAGGAACTGGCAGCCGCCACCCGGGCTTCCACAGGCGCGGCACCCAGCCGCAGCGGCATCCTCGAGCGAAAGCTCGCCATGCACGTATCGCGCTCCGATCGTCTGCACTTTGGCAGTGTCCTCGCCCGATGTGGGCGGCAGCGTTACTCCGCCAGGTACAATGATGCCTGGCAAATCTTTACAGCCAGCCAGGGCTAACATTGCTGCAGGCAATCCCTTGTCGCAAGTTGCCACCGCTAACACGCCTTGCCGAGTTGGTAGCGAGCGAATTAGTCGACGCATAACTATGGCGGCATCGTTGCGATAAGGCAGCGAATCAAACATGCCTGTCGTACCTTGCGAACGACCATCGCAGGGGTCGCTACAGTAGGCTGCATAGGGGATACCACCCGCTGCCGTAATGGTCTCGGCCGCAGCGCGCACCTGCAAACCAACTTCCCAGTGCCCCGTATGGTAGCCCAAGGCGATGGGTTGACCATTCTCGCCCCGCAATCCTCCTAGCGTGCTCAGCAGCAGGAACTGAGGCCCGCTCATTAGTTGAGGGTCCCAGCCCATGCCCGCGTTCTGCGTCAAGCCAAACAAATCGCCACTTGGCCAATTGCGGAGCATTTCATCGGTTAGCGGCAAGCTACCCGCTGGCCCTTCGCCACGCGTCGCAATGTTCGCTGCCGATTGGGAATCCAGACCAAACCAACTATCTAGCTCTCTAGCCACATTGAACCTTTCAAATTTTCGTGCTGCCTCATCGGCATGAACCTATGCGTCGAGCAGCTTCCAACAGATTAGCTGCATTCTGGGCAGATGGAACGGACCCTTCCACAGATTTCCTTTGAGCGAGTTACTCAATCGACCGTCTCGGTGCAAATAACCAAACCATTCGCCATGAAGCGCGTCGGGAAAATGTCTATAACTCCATTCATGGATCATCGCATGCCACTGCGCATACTTCGGATCGCCGGTGAGGCAGAAGGCCAGTAGCGTTGCGATGATCGTTTCGTTCTGCGGCCACCAAAACTTCATATCGTGCCAGTACTCCGATACGGGACGCCCCAGTGCGTCGACAAAGTAGAGGATGCCTCCGAATTCTCTGTCCCAGCCACGCGCCCACATCCAATCCAGCATTTGGCATCCCAGGCGAATCAACTGCGGCTCGTTGCGCAATTTACCCTCCCACAGGATGAACCATGCGGCTTCAATGGCATGGCCCGGATTGAGCAGCCGACCATCAAAATGATCGATCATTTGGCCGGATGGACCAACCGTCTCCAACACGCACTGAAAGTCTTCGTTCAAATGATATCTTTGGATGTCGTGAACCGCTTCATCGATCAACGCGTCGGCGTTCTCCAATCGAATCGACTCGCGCAGTTCTTGCGCCGTGGCGATCGTGATCATAGGAAAACCGAGACCACGAGTGGGGCGTGTCTTGGTAAACTTCGATTCAGCAGCGCCGGGGTTGAGATTGTGCTGGATGAATCGCTGAAAGGTGCGAATCGCCTTGTCCGCATATTGCTGCTCACCGGTAGCTTTGGCGAGTTCTCCATATGCGATGGCAGCAAAGCTCTCGGAATAGGCATAGCGCCGCTTCCGAATGGGCAGACCGTCGCGCGTCAAGTGGAAAAACATCCGCCCGTCCAAAGGATCAAAGGCGAACTCATCCATGAACTGTGCGCTGCGTTGTGCCAGGGCCAGCCACTCGTCGCGCGGGTCGACATGGTTGTAGAGTTCGCCCAGCAACCAAGTGAATCGAGCTTGCTGCCACACGCCTTTGTCGGTGTCCACCACGCTTCCGTCGCGATCGAGGCATGTCATGATGCCGCCGTACTGTTGATCGACACCATGCGTAAGCCAAAACGGCAAAGTGTCGCCTAGCAGGCCACCTTGGTAGATTTCGCTCAACTGCCGCTTTTTAGCTGCGTCCATTGCACACTTCTGTGGGAATAGCGACTGAATTCGACGATAGTGCAACCCTAGATGCTTGTGCCGCCTATCGCGAAAGGGTAATTCGGTAGTCGGTACGTCCTCGTTCCTCTAATCGCTCTAGTTGTGTCCGGCTGAAGATTTGCGCTAGGTCTCCGCTGTCGCTCTGCATGAGATTGGCATACTGGCGACCATAGTTATTGCGCAACGCAAACGGGCAGACAGCGGTGTTCATGATGAGAGTTTTCAGTTTCTCCTGCTGAACAGCCGTAACCAGGATTTCATGATCTTCCAGTATTTTCAGCAACGGTTGGGAGTATACCCAGCGCAGCGCTGATAACTGGTCTTCGCCGAGCACCCTCGTCAACATTTTTCGAAACAAAGAATCGGGGGCCAAGGCGCCAAGACTTACCTGTCGATTGACTTGTACGATCGCGGTCTGAAGCGAACTGAGTAACTGTGCATCTCCAGCGAGGATCCGCGTATTGGCCAACTGGCTGACACGATGATCCAATTGCCGTAGCGTGGCTACGCTGGCAAAATCTAATTTCTCGAGCTGCGCGTAGGTTGGCTGGCAATGCTCGCGAATTTCATCCATGACAGCCGCGATTTGCTGCTGGTGCCGAACACGTATGGAGTCGGGCAATCGAAAATCGATCACTGCGTTGTCGGCTCCCGGCAGCCCGCGATTGATAACAAACTGTTGCATCCCTGCGTGGTTCGTGAATACGGGCTGGTAACTGCCTTCGCGTAGAATTTTTGCGAGCTCGTCTACGCGAGAACTATCTAAGAAAATCTGTAGCTCGGCTGCCTGTACACCGATGTCCATCGCATTGATTTGTATCGCGGCAGCTTCCAATGTGATTTCTTGGGCATCGGAGTTGCAACGAAGAGTTGCCGCCCATATCACAAGCACCGTGGATACAAGTCTAGCGGGCTGCCCAACCATCGGCGTAGAACTCCTGGACTATCGTCGAATGGCAGCACGAGCAGGCGCTGGGTCGTGGACATCGTCCCAATTGTCCGTACGAAATACCGATGCGGGCAAGCCTTCACTGTTGACGAGGTTTGCGCCTTCGGGATTCGCAGCCCAGGCGTATCGAACGGCGACTGGAGATTTCACTTCAGGACTGTGTACACGTACGCTAGAGCTGGAATCGATGCTGGCTTCTGCCCAGTGCCAAACTTTGTCGGCACCGGCTATTTCAAACCGCTTGAGCGATTCGCCATTCCGAGATCGAAGCCCCTGACCGGCTTGCTCAAATGAGACAACCACTGCGTCCCCATCGATTCTGCTCGATGCATAAAATGGCCCGGAGTAGACAATGTCTCTCCCATAGTCTTTCGCTAAGGCCCACAGCGCAAGTCGCTCACCGGGAGCTTGCTTGTCCTTTGGATGGATATCTGCGGCTTCACCGACATCGTTAATGATGGCCATGCCAGTTTTGGGAGTTGTGTCCAGGATTAGACGCATGCGATCTTGCAACAGTGCCCAAGCATCGGGAGTTCCTGGTTCCGTGGATGGCTGCCGAAAGTTGGCCAGCTGGACATAGTAAAAAGAGAATTCATTTTTCCAACGTGCTCGCCAATCGGCGATCATCAGTGGCAGAGTCTGATCGTAGGGAACCGCACCTGGCTTCGCGTTGGCTTCTCCCTGGTACCAGATTGCGCCACGCATTGTATAGCCCACAAATGGGTTGATCATCGAATTGAACAAGACGCCTGGCTTGCCTTCGGTGTCGAGCGGTCGTTTGGGAGCCGTCGGCTTCTTGGCATTTGCCTTGCGTTTCTTTGTGTCCTGTTGCGCTGCCTGCCACTGATCCAATTGCGCTGCATAAGCGATTTTGGCTTTGGCTGCGTCAAACGCGGCGTCCGCTTGCAGGACTGCATCGACCAATTCTTTTGTGCCAGTCAATGTGCTTAGCGCTGTGCGACTCGTAAAGGTTTCAACGGGTTTACCACCCCAAGCCGATTTGATGACGCCAATTGGAACATCAAGTTCCGTGTGCAGTTTGCGCGCGAAAAAGAACGCCACCGCGGAATATTCGCCGGCGGTCTGTGGCGTACACAGCGTCCAACGACCATCGATATCTTCCTGGGGCTCAACGGCGGTAACCGTCGGTGCGTTGAACATACGAATTAAGGGATGGTTTGCTGCGCGGATCACCGCTGCATACCCGGGAACCCGGTTCATCGTGAAGGCCATGTTCGACTGTCCCGATGCAAACCATACTTCTCCGACCAAAACGTCGTTAAGTGCGAGCCGCTTGTCATTCGAGCTGATCGTTAGCGTCGCGCCGGTTGCATCTGCTGGACCCGTTTCGATCTCTACCTTCCAGTGCCCAGAACTATCTGCTTTTGTAGCAGCGATTTGGCCCTTGAAGCTGACGGAAACATCCGAGCCCGGTTCGGAAATACCCCAGATTGCAGCCGGCCGCTCGCGCTGCAAGACCATGTGGTCGCTGAAGAAATGAGGTAGCGAGAATTCAGCATAGGCGTGCGAGGCGATGGTCGCCAGAAAAACTACCGCAATGACAATCTGTTTCATGGTGGAGTCTCAATTCTGTGAACGGGCTGTTTCTGTACGAGTTTCCAAGGTGGGAGGCGATTGCTGCGCACGGCTGGTTTTGCCAACCAAACCAGGCAATTTTCAGGCCATTGTAACACACAGCGGCCGAGTACCTCGCGTCCTGAAAACTCTCCAATAGCGAAGACCACCACCCCCCCAGAAGAATGTGGCTGCTGTGAGGCTTATCTTCTTTTCTGGAGAGTAAGGCGCAGATCTTGTTCGCTGTCGCTGCAGCAGCGTGGCTTCAAATAACATTAATGTTGCTTTACAACTTCGTATTGTTACAATTCGTTTATACGCTACTTTTCTTCTCCTCTCCATAAGGGACATGCTATGTCTACTTTTCGATTTCGGCGTCGACTTGCTGCTTTTACGTTGGTCGAATTGCTGGTGGTGATTGCGATTATTGGTATTTTGGTCGGGCTATTGTTGCCTGCTGTTCAAGCTGCCCGCGAAGCCGCGCGGCGAATGCAATGTAGCAATAACCTCAAACAGCTGGGTTTGGCGGCCCACAATTATCACGATACCTTCAAGAAGTTTGGTTTTGGACATTACTATCGCGGAATTCACAATGGAGGCGGGAATACGGCCAATGGCGGCCGGGGTTTTGGCTGGGCGTTTGGTCTGTTGCCCTTTATCGAGCAAGGAAACCTCTTCAACCGATTTGATCAAAGCGCGGTCCTCATGCAACAAATCGGCGCAAATGCAAATGCTAATTTGAACGACAATGGCTTGTTGGCGACAACGCCGCTCGCAACCTTTAGTTGTCCGTCGGATACCAAGCCACCTCAGGCCAATGACGGAGGAATACCGAACTCTGCTACCAGCAGTTACCAGGGAGCAGGCAGCGCCTACAACGCTTGGCAGGGCGGAACCGGTGCGGGCAACCCGCTGCGTTTCAATGGTGTATTCGAACGCAATAATCGATCGTCCAACTACGGAATTAGTAGCATAACTGATGGCACCTCGAATCAAGTGCTGATTTGCGAAGCGAAATGGAAGATGCGCAACAATGGCACCAACCGCAGCCGCATTTATGGATCTTCAGATCAAGTGGCCTACGCGACCGGAGCGACGAACTGCCTGATGGTCAATGGCGAATGGGCGATGAACTGGACGCAGCCAGAGGGCAATCCCGAGCCTACACGCACGGCGAGTAGCGAACACGTGGGAGGCGCACAATTTGTATTCGCGGACGGTTCAGTGCATTTCATCAGCGAGAATATCGACCATACTTCGACCGCATGGATTAATAATGCCGCAGCTTTTCGGCAGTCCGCTGGAGGACCTTTTTACGGGACCTACCAGCGGCTCTTCTCAACCCAAGATGGTCAGGTGTTAACTGGCCTGGATTTGTAACCGGCCCATTTCACGACTCCGCTGTGCTTGCAAACTGCGAGCTTGGTACTTGCTAGTAGTAGGCCAACCGTCCGCTGGATGGTTGGCACTGCCTGCGCTGCTGTTTGGCGCAAGAGCCCTTTTTTCCTAATTTCCACCGACCGTAAATTGGAGCCCATGAATATGCCGCATTCTATTGAAACTTGGTGTCTACTTTGTTCATTGTTGATACTTGGAGGCTGCGGTCCCGGTGGTCCCGAAATTGCCTCGGTAGAGGGAACAGTTACGATGGACGGTAAGCCGCTCGCCAACGCCACCGTGGTCTTCAGTCCTATGGGAGGTCGTCCGGCGGGCGCGCGCACTGACCAGGACGGACATTACGTACTCAACTTTGGAAGTGGGCGTAAGGGCGCTATGCCAGGAATCAACAAGATACGCATCACCACTGTTTCTGAAGCGTTTGTGGATGAGGACGGAAAAAAAGTTCCTGGTTCGCGTGAAACGATTCCGGTGGAGTACAACCAATCCTCGACACTTGAATTCGATGTGAAAGCCGGCGAGAAAAACCTCGCAGACTTTAATTTAAAATCAGGCGGTAAAGTCATTGATCAAAGCGGCTATTAGCCGCCGGCATGTGAGTGATTCACAGTGGCATCGAGACTTTGGCTTGAATCCCCCGGGGACCGCACACTCTCCAAGTGGCGTGGATTGTCGGGCGCTAATTTGTAAGCCTGCTGAAAACAACGTAGCGAGGCTGCTTTCTCGCCCATATCGGCATGGATTACGCCCAGCATTTGGTGGAGATCAGCATTGCCAGGCTCGATTTCAATGGCTCGCTCCAAATGAGATCGAGCTGCATCAAACAGATCTTGTTCATAGTACAGCGTGGCCAACCGCCAATGAGCTTGGCTGTTCTCTGGGACGTTCTTGGCAACGTTGGCCAAGAGCCCAATTGCATGCTCCGTGGCACCCTGCATGGCCAGGTAGACACCCGCATAGAACTGACATTCGAAATCTTCAGAGAGCTTGTGCTCGGCGCGTAGAGCCACTGCCTGCAGGGCGATCGGTCCGGCTTCCTGCTGCTTGCCCGCCCAGCTCAATACTTGCGCTAAGTTAGTCAATGCGCGCGATTGGAAATCGGGACTGATGCGAGACTCGATTTTACGCGATACGGCAGCGAGCGGTTCGCTCCGCCAGTCCTCGATCGGATGAACGATCCCTCGTTGATCGAGGGCTTCGATAATCGCCATTGCGAGCAAACGGTGCGTGGCGACATTAGGATGTACGTGGTCGACAAAATACTCGCGACCAGGACAAGGGTGTCCATAAGAACGTAGACAATCATGGTCCAAGATCGCGGCAAAGTCGATCAAGGGCACGCGTTGAGAGAGGGCTGTGTGCTCGATGGCAGAATGGATTTTGGGGAGTGCCCGAAGCGCACAAATGTCTTCATCGATCGCTTGCAAGAAGGCTGTCTTGGCCTCGGTATAGCGGCCCATCTCTTGAAGCAGCGTTCCGCGAAGAAAGTGCAAATCGGCTCGCCCATCGTCGATATCTGCAGCCAAGCTGAGAGCTGCAAGCGCTTTCTCCGGTCGCCGCTTGCTTTTGAGTTCTTCGGCGTCGGCAAACAGCTGGAACCAGCGTTCTTCGCTTGCGGCTGTTAGCGCTTGGCTAAATTCACTCTTAAAGGGTGAAAAGTCCTTTAAATTCGCGGCAGGTGAGACCAGTAAGACTTCAGCGCCAGCCGACCGCGATAACTGCACGATCTTGTCGAGATTGAATTGAAAATGCTGCAAAACCTGCGCGCGGAGCATTTCGTCACGATGATAAGAATGGGGACCTGACTCGTGATCAAGAATTGCATCCACTTCCGCAGGCAGCAGCCAGCGGCCGTTAGGTGCAGGTTGTTGCCCCAGCAGTTCATCGAGTAGCGAGAAAGTTCGCGTGCGATGCAACCACGACGTTAAACGCCGAACTCCTGGCGACTCCGTTCTTTGCTCGCGATAGCTGCGTTCCTCCAGGAATTCGTTGTGCCCCGTATAGACAATAACCAGATCGGGCGAGTAGCGAAGCACTTCTTCCAGCACTGCGGCAACGCGATAACTTGCATAGCTAATCCCGCCTGCATTGACCACCTCCCACCGACGGGATGAGTCGACGTTTGGCAACAACTCGCGCAGCCAGCCACAGAATGAGGTGCTGTCGTTGTACGGCTGCCCATAGGTGGTCGAGCCGCCGAGGCAGAAGATGCGAAACGTCTGGTTGCTTTTCGTCTTGGGGAAAGCTTGGTGATTGAAATAGGCTAGCTTGTTGGCCGCAGTCTGCACGACGACAGGGCTGGGCTCGGGAGATCGATGTTCAACGAATAATGGAATGGAGCCCTCAAAGCCAACGTAGGGATCTCTGATCGTGAGCGTTGGATGTACGTTCGCTATCGCTAACAGGCATTCGATGGCAGCGAAGAACGCGGTGGTCACCAGCGACGCGTAAAGTGCCTTCTTTCGAAATGAAAGTTTCCCCGTCATGGTTGCGGTTCCTTAGAGAATTCCGGGTTGCGTTCCATCATGACGGCGCCCACCGAGGCTCGCCAAGCCTGATGCATTTTTCGCAATTCTTCAACTTTCTGCGGCTGGCTGTCGGACAAGTCGTGTCGCTCACCGACATCCTCCTTGAGGTTGAACAGCTGCGTCGTACCATTTTCATAGTACTCGAGCAGTTTAAAATCTCCAGCGCGAACGGCACCGCCTGGGCTTTGCGTTCCATGGTTACTATAGTGGGGAAAGTGCCAAAAGATGGCTTCGCGGTCCAGCGATTGTTGACCGCTGAGCAATGGGACTAAGCTGACTCCGTCTGCGTGTTGTACGGGGCGTTGGGGTAAATCCAAAAGCTCGAGAATTGTCGGATAAAAGTCGGTGCTAATGACAGGCTCGTGGCACACAGCGCCCGACAGACCGCCTCGCGGCCATTTAACGATCAGCGGAACGCGAATCCCGCCTTCGTAGAGCCAACCCTTCGCGCCCCGCAAGGGCAGATTCGACGTAGAGTAGGCCCTGTCCAGCTCCGCGGCTGACACCACTCTCAGCGGATTGCCAAAGTTGGCAGCAGACATACCTCCATTGTCCGAGAAGAGTATCACCAATGTGTCGTTTGTCAGATTGAGCTCTTCCAATTTATCCAGTATGCGACCGAGGCTCTCGTCCATGGCTTCGACCATCGCGGCAAATTGAACATTGTCTTGCACCTGTTTTATTTTGACTGTACGATTCGGCAGCACACGGTAGCCAGACCATGGCGCTTGGCCAAGTCGATCCTGCAGGTCCTGCGTCGATAGTGCGAGAGTGGCATCCGGGTTTCCCTCTAACACGAATGCTGGCGTCGACGCAGTGCTGGCTCGCGTTAACTTCTGCTGATATTTGGCAACCAGATCCTTCCGCCCTTGAATGGGATCGTGAACCGCAAAATGGGACAGGTAAAGAAAAAAAGGCTTGTCGCGATTAGCTTCAATGAAAGACTCGGCCTCCCGTGTTAATCGGTCGGTCAGGTATTCGCCGTCGGGGCCATCGAGGCCGTCCAGCTTGTACGGTGCATGATAGCCAGCGTTGGGCCAGCCTTTGGTCCATCGCGGTAAATAAAAATCGAAGCCATGGTGGGAAGGATCCGAGGGCCCATCGCCGAGGTGCCATTTGCCGATCAGCCCCGTTCGGTACCCAACAGATTGGAGTGTTTCTGCGAGCGTCGTTTCGTCGTCCGGCAACTGCTGAAGAGTCTCCGCATTTTGCAGTTGCTGAAACGCAAAGTTTTTACGACCCGGTAGCCAGTCGCTCAGACCAATGCGAGCTGGATATTTTCCAGTCAAAATGCTGGCCCGCGTAGGCGAGCACACCGAGCACGCCGCGTAGGCCTGAGTGAAACGAACCCCTTGCGAGGCCATGAGATCGCAACGCGGCGTTTCGTAAAAACTACTGCCATAGCAGCCCAAGTCTCGCCAACCTAAATCATCGACCAGAAAGAACACTACATTGGGCGGGCGTTTTTCATTAGCCTTCAAAATCTCTACGAGAATGCTTGAGCAAAAGATCGACACCAGAACTGCGATGCGGAAGTTAGATTCAATTCGCACCATGGAATTATTGCTCACTAAGCAGGATGGGGAGGCTGAGCCCAAGCTGTCGACCTGAATGAGCGGCTCGTTTGGGCATTGGTCGCGGGAAGGGCTAGCCAAAAATTGTCGCGCTGGTGGGGAAGGAAATTAGGGGTGGGACTGAAAATTTTAAGGCCGAACACTTAACTTGTGTCGCCACGAATCTCAGGGCTTTAAGTATACTGGCACCTGGCCACCGAATCGCACCGGTCAACGTTTTTCCCCGCGCAAATTTTCCCGTGCAAATTTCAAACCGCATTGTTGGCGGGTTTGAACCGAAGCTCCCTCCCTGCCAATACTACTATCAGCAAAGATCAGGTTTATGTCCAAGCGTTCAAAATTCGCTTCATGTTTAGGTTCCTTATCGCTGCTCGCAATCGTTTCCTGCACCACCTATGCGCAGACCAAAGATTCAGCCCAGAAGGCCAAGCGTCCAGCCAAGAATCGTAGCGCACAGGTTGGGCCCGCCGTCGGCGAGAACACGGCCACGCCAGTCGATCGAATCAAAGCCGCTAAAGGCTTTAAAGTCGAGCTGCTTTACTCCGTTCCGGGTGTCGATCAGGGTTCCTGGGTCAATCTGTGCGTCGATAACAAGAATCGTATCTTGGTTAGCGATCAGTACGGTGGTATGTATCGCATCACGCCACCTCCGGCTGGCAAGGTAATCGAAGCGAAAGACGTGGAAAAGGTTCCGGCCGATATTCGAGCTGTCAACGGGATGGTGTGGGCCTTCGGTGCGCTCTACGTTGGCGTCAACGACTACGAACAAAAAATTCCCAGCGGACTATATCGCTTAACCGATAGCGATGGCGACGACCAACTCGACAAAGTTGAAATGCTACGAGAAGCCAAGTCGCGGGGCGATCACGGTGTTCACGCGGTAGTACCTTCCGCCGATGGCAAATGGCTGTATTTGGTAACCGGCAATAACACAATTCCTCCTCAAATTGAGGATTCGTCGCAGGTTCCTCAGGTTTGGGGTGAGGACCATCTCTTGCCAAGTATGCCCGATGGCCGCGGACACAATCGAGGCGTGTTGGCACCTGGTGGAATCATCTATCGCGTCTCGCCCGATGGCAAGCAATTCGAAGCGTTTGCCTCAGGCTTTCGCAATATTTTTGACGCGTCGGTCAATCGCGACGGCGAGCTGTTTACTTACGATGCAGACATGGAATACGACGTCAATGCGTCCTGGTATCGTCCAACGCGAATCTGCTTGGTTACGAGCGGTGCCGAGTTCGGGTGGCGCAATGGAGCCGGCAAACGACCAGTGTTCTATGAAGACAATTTGCCCGGAGTGCTCGACATTGGTCCCGGTTCACCCACCGGTACAACGTTTGGTTACGGTGCTAAGTTCCCCGCCAAATACCAAGATGCTTTGTATGCGCTCGATTGGTCCTGGGGCAAACTGTATGCAGTACACCTAACGCCCAACGGTTCCTCCTATACTGCCACCAAGGAAGAATTCGTCACCGGGGCTCCCCTGCCAATCACCGATGCAATTATCAATCCTGCAGACGGCGCGATGTACTTCACGATCGGCGGTCGTCGCGTTCAATCGGGATTGTATCGCGTTACCTATGTCGGTGATGAATCTACCGAGTTGGTACAAGCCGCACCGAGCGCCAGCCAAGCCCGCGACAAACGCCATACATTGGAATCTTTTCATGGCAAGCAAGATCCGCAAGCAGTAGCGGTTGCATGGCCCTATCTCGACGACTCGGATCGATTCATTCGCTGGGCGGCCCGCGTCGCCCTCGAGCATCAGCCCGTCGATACCTGGCGTGAAAAGGCGTTTGCCGAGACAGATCCAGGTAAGCAGTTGCAGGCTTTGCTGGCGCTCACGCGCGTGGTGGGACAATGTCCTTCGCATCGCGAAAAGACCTACAGCGCCGACGTCGATTTGCGGCAGCAACTGTTATCGACGTTGATGTCGATAGACACATCCAAATTAAACCACGAACAACAACTGACTTTGGTGCGGACGTTGCAAATTGTGCTGGTGCGATTCGATCGCCCCGACGACAACACCATTGCAAAACTGGTGGCCAAGTTCGATCCGCTCTTCCCTGCCAAATCTTATGAATTGAACTGGTTGCTGTCGGAGACTTTGGCCTGGTTGCAGTCCGACACCGTTGCCGGTAAAGCATTAGCTTTGATTGAGGCGGCTCCGACTCAGGAAGAGCAAATGCAGTATGCGCGCTCGATTCGATTCCTGACGGCCGGCTGGACACCGCAACTGCGAACTGCTTATTTCGAGTGGTTCCTCAAAGCAGCAAACTACCAAGGCGGCGCTAGTTTCACGCAGTTCATTCAGATGATGCGCGACGATGCCGTGGCTTCGCTCGACGAGAAAACAAAAATTGAAATGGCTGAGCTGCTGGCCAAAAAGCCTGAAAGCAAGTCGGTACTCGAAAACTTGGGAGCCATCTTTGAAGGCCGAACCGCCAAATCGTGGACTCTCGAGGAACTCTCCGCAGTAGCCTCTAAAGAACTCGCCCGGCGCGACTATACGCAAGGTCGGAAGATGTTCGCTGCCAGCGGTTGCTTTGCGTGCCATCGTTTCGGCAACGAAGGAGGCATGTCAGGGCCCGACCTCACAGCCGCCGGCCGTCGCTACTCTCCCCATGACTTGATCGATCAAGTCATCAACCCCAGTAAGGTTATCAATGAGCAGTTCTCAGCCATGCGCGTACTCACCGAAGATGGTAATGTGCATACCGGAGTGGTGGTTAATCTGAGCGGTGATACCCTGACGTTGAATACCGATCTAACAAATCCTAACCAGCGAGTTACGATTGACCGCAAGGAAGTCGAGCAAATGTCGGTTTCGACGGTCTCGCCAATGCCGGCTGGTTTGTTCGACCGTATGTCCAAAGATGAGATCTTGGATTTGATGGCCTACGTCATTAGCGGTGGCGACGCTCAACACGAGCTATTCAAGAAATAGGCTTGGGATGCAAATCTCAGGTTTTTGTGCGACTGCATACCACCGTCGTCGCCTACGCGATCGATCGCATAGGCGACGACGGGATCGAAAAAAGCTGCCCAATACGATTTTCAAATTCGCATCGTTCTAGCCACGGGTAAGCCTCGCTGCAGTCTAGGCATCCAGCACATCCTGCCTGGGCCTTACCTGCCTTTCCCTTGATCCATCTCGCGCCGCAACTTCGCCACCCCAGTTGTTTCCGCATGGCGATTTACTCCATTGCTATTTACGACTCACCATGAAAACTATGCCTCTCAAGCCGACAGACAATGAGGATGGCGGATGTGAAAAGGTGCGGAAGCCCCAGTACAGTGTTGTCATGGGCGAACGTTGTTACGGGAGCCCCGGGCTGCACTCACGAAACGCCACCAATGAAAGAGTGCCGCCTAGAATTTGCCTATGGACCATTTCCCATCAATTTCTATCAATAGCCCAAGTAGTCGTCCGTTTGTCGCATTGATGACAGGCGAACCACTTAGCGGAGATGCAATCGCGACTCCCGGCGCAATCGCTAGACTCGTCGGAGAGCGGTTAGAGACTCGCGTGCCATCGATCGGTAGTGGCTCACTCAGTTCGGGGTTGACCACAAGCAGGACTGTCTGGTCGTTCCAAGCGGCGTCCAGCTGCTCGGCAGGCCAAAGCGAAATCTGCGTGCCATCTGGAAGAGGCAATTGCGATAGTTCGCCGTCGCTCGAGTAACTTTGGTCGCTCAGAGGCAGGCTCTTGCCGGCAACCTCGATGGTAACCGCCGCGCCAGCAGAAGCCGCTTCGCGCAAGAAACTCGCTGGAAACCGCAGGGACTTGTCGGATAGAGCTACGCCCCATGTCTCGAGCGTCCGTCGCCGGTAAAGCCCCAGCCAGGAGGACTGCCAGCTTGCCACAAGGCGCACAGGCTTAGGCAGTCCAATGCTGTTTGCCGTAGCATTCGACGCCCGCACCGCAATGCGCGGTTGCCACTGTAGCCACTCTGGCAGAGGCTCCGCTTCCAGCATAAAGCGGTGCCCCGTAACGACGCGATCACCAGGATCAGGTGGCGTAGCAAATGCGATACCCCCGCGCACCCAGGACGAAAGCGACTCAATTGAAACGTGGACACCACTCAAGCTGGCATCAAACTCGATTCCACCAATGGCCCACCATTTCGAATTGGACCGCACAAGTTCCGCGTACTCGGAATCGACGATCACGGCGATCTTGACCGAAGCACCATCGCTGGCCAAGCCAACATTGGCAACCCGGCCCACTTCCAAACCGCGATAGGTGATGGGAGCTCCCCGTACCAGTCCCAATCGCCGCGAGGCATCTAGCTCAATTTCCAGTGTTCCATCTCGTCGAGGCATTGGCGGTGGTTCTGCCAACCCCACGAACTCGTTGCTCGGCGCGCCGCTTCCAGTGGTTGGTTGTAATGCAATGTAGCGCCCGCCCAGCAGCGTCTCCAGTCCGCGAATTTCTGTTAGGTCCAGTCGCGGGCGCTCGATCCAAAACTGAGTGCCAGCCCGCGCCAGGTCGCGGGAAGCTCCAACCAGTCGCACGCCAACGGATATAGAATCTAAGCCGCTATTCAGCTCTACAAACGTCACTTCGCCAACTGCAATGCCACGAAATCGTACCGGGTCGCCGACTTCTAGCCCCTCTCCTGCTGGAAACTGAATTCGAATTTCAATCGTATCGCCGTCGGTGATACCCAACGGAGTCTCGATACCCACAAATTCACTTTCGCGTTTCGACGCATCGCTCCCGGGAACCACACCAACGTATTTTGCTCCCAAAACCGTATCGAGTCCCGACATTTGACCCAATCGAAGGCGGGCGCGCTGAATCCAAAATTGGCTACCCGCTACCGCAACACCCTCGTTGCCTGGAAACAACTGGATCTGCACGTCTACACCCTGATGATCCTGGCTGATTGCAACTTTGCTGACAGACCCGATATCGATTCCTCGATAGCGCAGCGTGTCGCCGGCCTTCAAGCCATAGCCATCCAGGAAATGTAGCGTGATATTTTTTCCCTGTGTGCGGAAGCTCGATACAACTAAAACTACCGCCAGAATTGCGCAGCACCCGGTTAGCCACCACAATCGCGTTCGCAAATGTCCCGCGGAAGCTTCCGCGGCCGAGCGCACGATGGCTTTAGGTACTGAAAAATTCGACGAGCTTTGCTGGGATTCATTCATGCTCATCCTGCCCCACTTCCCAAATTGCATGCGGATCAAACATCACCGATGCAAACATACTCATCAGTACGCATAGTACGAACGCAACTACGGCGGGGCCGAGTTGAAAGGAGACAAGCTCTCCAAGCTTCACGAGCGTAACCAGCAAGGCCAACAACAATACATCCATCATGCTCCAGCGTCCCGTCCATTCGACCACGCGGTATGTCCAAGCCCGATGGTTTTGGTGAGTCAACCCAATGGTGCTGAGTTCAAGAAGAGCCAGCAGTTTAAGCAGCGGCAAAACTATGGAGAAAATCAGCACGATGAAGCCCACAAAAAAGCTGCCATGCCAAATCAAGTCCAACGTCCCGCCTAGCAGGCTCGTGGCGTGGTGGTGTCCCAGCTTTTCAATCTCGAGAATGGGTAACAGTATGGCTGGCAGATATAGTATCAATCCTCCAAGGGCAGCGGCGAAGCAGCGCGCGGAACTTTTCATGCCATTGCGACGCCCAAAATCGATTGTACTGTGGCAGCGGACGCAACATGCCTCCTGCTCTGTTTCTAACGGTGCAACTTCGTGAACCAATCCGCAACAATGGCAGGCGCGAAGGTAGTTTTGGTGGGGCATAGTTTTGGCTCGAGTAGCACGAGTACCAGCCAGTAACTCGAGTAGCACGAGTACCAGCCAGTAACTGACCAAGAGAGTCAGTTGTTTTCCTCCAAGCCTTCTTTATGGCCCACGTTTTTCACAGGCTCCAAAATGGCAAGCACTTCATCGAGTAGAGCTTGATCCAAAGGTAATGTAGCCCACTGGGCCCATTTGGAAATATTATTCGGGTTGGCGCTACCTGCAACCGTGGTAGTAATATCCGGGTTGTGCAAACAGAACTGCAATGCAAGCTGCGCAATATCGACACCGCGTTGGGTGCAATGTGCTGCTGCTGCTCGCGCTGCATCCTGTACGTGCTTTGGATCTCGGAACCAAGTTGGCAAGGTCGAGTTTGTGAGCAAGCGAGCCGAAAAGGGGCCCGCATTCATGATGCCGACACCTTTCTGCTTGAGCATTGGAATCGTCTCGTCTGCAAAACGTGTATTTTGCAACGTGTATTGGTTGTAGCTCATAACACAGTCGACATGCGTTTCAGCCAGAATTCTATGATAGATTTTCTGCGGGTAGCCGCTAAAGCCAATGTAGCGAACTTTGCCTGCTTGCTGCTGCTTGCGGAGTGCTGGAAGCGTTTCGTCAATAATCTGTTGCAGAGGTACGAACTCAATGTCGTGGCACAGTACGATATCCAAGTGCCCGCAACCGAGTCGATGTAAGGAAACATCTACGCTCTCAGCTACACGCCGCGCAGAGAAGTCAAAATGGTTGACGTCGTATCGCCCCAATTTGGTGCATATGCTGTAATCCGAGCGTGGCACATTCTTGAGCGCCACCCCCAATAGAACTTCGCTCATCCCACGGCCATAAAATGGCGAAGTATCGATGAAGTTCATGCCTAGATCCAATGCAACACGCACCGACGCAAAAACTTCCTCCATGGTGACGCCGCGAAACTCCGCCCCCAAAGATGAAGCACCGAAGCTGAGAATGGGCAGCTCTAGTTCCGTATTGCCTAACAAGCGTCGTTGCATGGTGCATCCAATTTAAAAGCGTGCATAGGATATTGTTGAAGATGCGCGAAATTCGCGAAAAACTAGGTCAGCTGGGTTTTCGAACACCTACACTCAACAGCAAATTGGCCCACAACGCTTGATCGGCGGTCTGGATAGTTAGCACATGATCGTCCGATTGTACGGCCGCGTAAAAGTCCCATTTCATGATTGGCTGCAACTGCCGCGCTGACCCGGCATCGCGCAATATCTGGCGGAACTCGCCCCAAACCGGTGGATCCTCGTTAGACGCATATTCGTCGCTTGGATCGATTCCCATCGTGTTGATGACATCAATGGGAACTTCACTGAGAATCGCCCTCAGCACTTGCGCCACGGTTGGTATGCCAGGGGAAAGTTGCAGTGAAACCAACTCTGCTCGCGGCCCAATCTTGGAAGCGGCCGGATAGTTACCGTCGGCGATCAATATCTTGGAATGGTGGCCAGAGCGAGCGCATGCCCGCAAAATTTCTGGATGGAGCAAAGTGGTCTTGAGCATAGTTTCCGCGAACTCTTCTACTTAAACGCCAGTAAAGCCCAGGAGGCTAGATATAAACCTCATTGTGGCCCATTCTGACAACTACAACAACGCCCAAACCCAGAAATGCACCCTCGCAGAGCTAGGCAATTGCCGTTACCATTGCGCACTCGATTTCCGCAGAGTTTTTACTGCAGTTGCCATTCGGACGACACTGAAACGGGCGATCATTGGCGGCGCAACATCCACCTAACATTGGGTCCGCAAATCCGTTTTCCGCACCCTATAGAGACGCCAAATGTCATTGACCAATTGGATCAGCGGACGAGTTTTCAAATTCGTCCACGGGAATAATCTCGTCTACAACACATGTTGGGAGGATCCGCGGCTGGACCGCCAAGCACTAAAGCTAACGAGCCAAGATCGTGTTTTGGTAATCACCTCCGCTGGCTGCAATGCTCTCGACTATGCATTGACTGGACCAGCCCACGTACATGCGGTGGATATGAACCCACGACAAAACGCCCTGCTTGAGCTCAAAATAAACGGCATTCGCAAACTGGACTACGACGATTTTTTCGGATTTTTTGGCAACGGTTACCATCCTCGTGCGGCTTCGCTTTATCAGTCAACGCTACGCGGCGATTTAAGCCCTTGGGCACAGACTTACTGGGATCGCTTTATTAAGTTTTTCGACAAACCCAATCGAACCTTCTACTACCGCGGCACGTCGGGAACATTTGCCAGGGGCATCCGCTACTACATCGATCGCGTTGCAAAACTGCGACCAGAAATCAACGACCTACTTGCCTGCAAAAGCGTTGCTGAACAGCAAGAAATTTACGAGCGTATTCGCGAGAGATTCTGGAGCAAGACGATGCGATTTGCTCTAAATCGAGACTCCACACTTTCGATGCTAGGGGTACCCAAAGCACAGCGGCAACAGATCGACAAACAATACCCCGGCGGCATCCTGAGCTTCATTCAGGACTCTATGGAGGCTGTCTTTGCAAAGTTACCCATACACGAGAATTACTTTTGGCGAGTCTACATCACAGGTAGCTACTCGCATGATTGCTGTCCGGAATACCTGAAGGAAGCAAACTTCCAACAGCTGAAGTCTACGGGCGTGTCGAATGTATCCGTTCACACCGACAGCGTGCAGGGATTTCTCGAGAAAGGGTCCGAGCCGATCTCGCGTTTTGTTCTTCTCGACCATATGGATTGGCTGTCCGAGCATCTCTTTCCGCTGCTTGAGCTCGAATGGCAAGCGATCCTCAACCGCGCTGCACCCAACACCCGCATCCTCTGGCGCAGCGGTGGCCTGCGCACCGACTTTATAGACCGCGTCCAAGTATCTCGCAATAATAAGCAAGTCAACTTGCCGGAATTGCTTACTTATCACACTGAACAAGCCGCTCAATTGCATGAGCTAGATCGAGTGCATACCTACGGAAGTTTCTACATCGCCGACCTGGAAAACTAGTCGCGGCAAAACACAGTTCGGCTCTAGGTACCCCAAGCATGGCTCTCCTGCAAGATCTGAAAATTCTATACCACTTGGCACTGCGACCAGTGCGAGGCAAAGATCATGCGGCTCGAATGGAAAGCTTCTATTCGGGGCAGGCTGATGCCTACGATGACTTCCGCAAACGCTTGCTGCACGGTCGCGAAGCGCTGTTTCAGAGAATTGCGTTTCCCGAAGATGGTGTATGGGTAGATTTGGGAGGCGGCACCGGTGCCAACTTAGAGTTCATCGCTGATCGCATACCCAGACTCGGACACGCCTATGTTGTCGACCTGGCATCTTCGCTTCTGAAGGTAGCAAACGAGCGATTCCAGAAAAACGGCTGGCAACACGTCGAAGCCGTCGAAGCCGATGCCACGCTCTGGCAACCTGCCGAGGGCACTGTCGACGTCGTGACTTTTTCTTATTCGCTTACCATGATTCCCGATTGGTTTGCCGCAATTGAAAACGCAATGAAGATGCTCAAGCCCGGCGGTCTCATTGGCGTCGTTGATTTCTACGTTGCTCGCAAACACGCCAGCCATGACATGCAGCCACACAGCTGGTTCACTCGCAATTTCTGGCCTGTCTGGTTTTCCAGCGACAATGTTTTTCCTTCCGCCGATCATTTGCCATTTCTGAATTCGCACTTCGAAACAGTTTGGTGCCAGGAATCGCGATCGAAGGTTCCCTACATTCCGTTCATCCGGACTCCCTTCTACCAGTTCATCGGCCGCAAAAAAAGCGATTCGCTCTGAGCTCGCACTCTCCATAGCTCAGCAAAACTACTGCACTCTATAGGCCGCCCGCTCGCCCAACCCATGAGGTTTGAAGATGCAAATCCTCAATGCATCGCAACCAGAAGCGTATGGGCTGTTGATCAGTGCAACTTCTGTCTCGATAGCGTTTAACCAGCTACCGTAGACGATGCTTGGTGCGCGATACCTCGCCTTCGGCTACAGATTGGGCGAGCGATTAAGTCAGCAACTCCCAAGGATTGTATGCCATAAGCAGCGACTCCAATCCGATGCTGACGCCATGCTCGAATTGACCGTTCGTGGGCCGCGCAGCGACTGAATTCACTGCGCGCCCTTTGCGCCCATGCAATCCAACTCAATGCCTAAACTTGTCAATCGATGTTTCATCACCGCACACGCTTCATGCACCAACCCAGATTGAGTGTTAGAATCGAGGGCACAATCCATTCTCCCAACACACATGACGAGTAAGCCGATACCTCAAGCAGAATGAACGAGTGGATGAAGTCATTTACCGATACTGCGCATTCCGGAGTACCGCCAATCAACATTGGCCTATTGGTTCAGCTTTTCGAGAATGCTTCCGATATCGCGTTTTTCATCAAGGATGCGCAAGGCAGATATGTTGGTGTTAACGAGTCCTTACTCAGACGGCATGGACTCAGATGCCCAGCCGATGCACTTGGCCGACTTCCAAGAGAGATTTGTCCAGGTGATTTCGGTCGTGTTCCATCGGAACAAGATGCCAGGATTTTGAAAACCGGCCACCCCCTGATCGATCACCTTGAAATGCAATGGCATCGCCCCCATGAACCGGTTTGGTGCCTGACAACCAAGCTCCCCATCATTGCGCAGGACGGCCAAGTTCTAGGGATTATCGGATTCTCGCGCGATGTGCGGGTTCCAGTCGAAAGTCATGATATCCCTGAAGAGTTTGCTATGGCTCTTACGTTTTTTGAGAACCACCTCAACGAGATCCGCTCGCCGAGCGATCTTGCCAAGAGATCGAAGATCTCTCTCCAAAGACTAGCCAGGCTAACCAAACGTCTGTTCGGTTTGACGCCCGGCCAATTAATAACCAAAACGCGGATAGCTGTTGCGTCCAGCTTACTACTCGAATCATCCATGTCGATTTCTGAAATTGCTTTTACAAGTGGATTCTATGACCAAAGCGCATTTACTCGATCTTTTCGAACATCAACTGGCGTAACGCCTTCCGAATTTCGCAAGCATGCAGAAGGACACCAGACTTAGCCTGGCAGCTCATCTTGGGTTCAATTGTCCGGCGTAATCGGGTGGATGTGTCCTTCAAGTTGCCCCAAGGCCATTTCACTCAATCTTCTGAGCATTTTCCGATGCTAAGCGACGCGTTTTCGTTTGTGCGCACATCTTCGCTGAGGCCATCAAACCATCCAAGATCTCTGCCGCTACGAGCTCTACACTAAATAAGTCGGGACCGCGATCGCTTAGTCTCGGTGTCGGGAAAAGCTGTTAAAGCGCCATCCAGATTCAAGCTGAAACTCGAGTTTCGCGATTTCCGACAATGAGTTTCATTTCTTACAGTTGTTTTTACGGGGAGTCTTCGATGCTCAGACGACGAGTTGGTTTTACACTGGTAGAGTTGTTGGTTGTCATTGCCATTATCGGCATTCTAGTTGGCTTGCTACTACCCGCAGTTCAAGCTGCCCGTGAAGCAGCTCGAAGGATGCAGTGTCAGAACAACCTGAAGCAGTTGGGGTTGTCTATTCACAACTACCACGACACGTTCAAGACTTTCCCTGGCAACACAGGGACTCCACCTGGCTCAACCCGACTGGGAGCCTCGTGGTTGGTACAGATCTTGCCTTTTCTGGAACAGAGCGCTGCATTTAACCAACTGGTTTGGGTCGACACAGACTTCGAGGATCGCTACGGACCCAACCGCAATTGGTTGGTCATGTCACAAGTCAACGTTCCGGTTTTCCGCTGCCCATCGAATCCCATGGAGCCGACTCGAACTCAGACTGCGACCAGTCAGACGCGAGCGCTCGGCGCTCCGCAAACCTATCCAATTCAGATACCCGATTACGTGGGTAACCTCGGTTACTGGAATATTCAGCCAGCACCTGGTGGTCCCGGTGTACGCACCGACGGCCCTAACAACTGTTGGACTGGTTTCGGTTGGATGCAGAATTCTGGCGTAATCACTATCTTCAATCAGCGGTATACAGGAAATAAAATTGCAGCCCAGACCGACGGCACGAGCAATACGATCGCTATCGGGGAGAACGCTAACTTCATGCGCGATATCCGCAATGGAAACAAGCAAGATTCCCGTCAGGGCAGTGGTGATGGTGGCATGTTTAGTGCGGGCCGTTCGCATTGGAACACCGTCGATTCGTTCAATGGCGGTGGAGGCTACACCCGCAACGTGACCGTGTGCCGCGCTCCGATCAACTTTGCCCGGTTTAACGACAACGGTACGTTCTACAATTCGACCGCACTTCACGCAGGATATCACTCGGCTCACACTTTGTTGTTACACACAAATATATAATGCTCTAGTCTCGCAGTTCGCGATCGGCTAAGTCAAGGTTTGGCTTTTGCTGGCAATGCAGATTCAGGAAAAATTTAGACCAGGATGGTCCAACGATGATGGAGAAATGGGTCGATCGTGAATTGGAAGCAGCGGAGTTTCTCGACAAGCGACTTGAAACTAGATTCAAGGTCCTGCTTGACTCGTTGTCTCAGCACTCGCAGGCAAGCATCCCTGCGGCCTGCGATGCGCGGAGCGAAATGGTCGCCGCGTACCGATTCTTTGACAACGAAAAGGTCACTTTTGAGTCGGTGCTGGCACCTCATATAGAAAGTAGTTGCCAACGGGTAAGTAAGCAGAAAGTGGCATTGCTGATTCAAGACACAACGGAGCTCGATGTCACACGTCCTCATTCGACTATGCAAGGTACTGGTCCGTTGCACAACGGAAATCGCAATGGTGCATTGCTCCATTTATTGCATGCGTTCACCGTGGACGGTACTCCACTGGGGACCGTTTATGGTCAGGCCTGGACTCGTCCTGTCCGAGATACTAAACAGCCTCAGGTCAAACGTGGGTCAAGCGAAAAACGGTTGCAGTGCGCTCGAAAACCATTTGAAGAGAAAGAAAGTGTTCGGTGGTTGCACACCGCCCAGCAATGCAGTGAACTAAAAGTGCACTGCCCTAAAACACAGTTGGTGATGCTGGCTGATCGGGAAGCGGATATCTCACAGGTCATCGAATATTGCTCTGCTCAACCTAACTTTGACTGGATACTACGCAGCGAAGGTTCCCGAGTCCTCCACAAAAACAACAAGACTGAAGTTTCGACTTCGACACACGAGGCGCTCGCCAAGACCAAGCCATTGTTCACTCGGACAATCGACATCCGCCAACGCCATAGCTGGGGCAGCGAGAGCGTCAAGCATCGTCCTGGGAAAGCAGATCGACGCGAAAGAACTGCCAATGTAACGGTGCATGCCGGACAACTTCTGCTCAACGATCCCAGGCCGGGCAAGCCAGATGGCATCAAAGTCAATGCCGTTCTCGTGCGAGAAAGCACACCCAACAAAAAGGACGAACCTCTTGAATGGTTGTTGCTCACCAGCTTGCCAATCAAAGGTCGCCAAGCCGTCGAACTGATCATTGAATATTATTTGATGCGCTGGATGGTTGAGATTTTTTTCAAAGTACTCAAGAGCGGCTGCAGAATTGAGACGCGTCGTTTCGAACATATCGATCGATTCTTGCCTGCGTTGTCACTCTATTTGATCGTCGCTTGGCGCAGTCTCTATATTTGTCGAATCAGTCGCGCAGCTCCGAATCGACCATGCACCGTTCTTTACACCTCTGCCGAGTGGCAAAGCTGCTGGATGATCATCAAAAAGAAACGCCCTCCGTCCAATCCTCCAAAACTGATGGAAATGACCAAGCTAATAGCTCAACTGGGCGGCTATGTTGTTCGCAGCGGTGCTGCTCCACCTGGTCCACAAACCGTGTGGATTGGCATCCAACGCATGCACGACTTCGCCAATGCTTGGCTAACCTTTGGACCCGGAGCCGCCCTCTAATTTGTGTGTAACAACGAG
>JBGSTP010000093.1:0-7211 GCA_041736515.1 Pirellulaceae bacterium | reverse complement strand
GTACCGTCGGTTAACGCTCCCAGCTTGGTATACCTCTGACTGCCGAACACACCACGCGAATCTGCGATGTTCAAAGCGTTATTGTTCGTGTCGCCGACGCTAAACGCATAGTTGTTTGTCTGCGTATTAGCAGGAGCGTTGAATACAGGTCCATCCGATGGGCAAACCAACATACCAGGCGCAACGTTCCAGGGTGCCCAACCTGTCCAGGCAGCCGGACCACCAACCGCAGTAGTTGGTCCACCCAGATTAGCGGCATAGTTGTATGTTCCAGCTAGGTCGCCAGCCTGGATGTTGTTATACATGGCGCTTTGCTCCATGTAAGGCAATAAGAACACAAAACCGGACAACCGGTTTCCATTGGAATTGTTACGGCTTGTGCCAGAAAATGGCCCACCGGTACCACCCTTGCGCGGTGGCAGTGCCTTGAACGTGCTCTCATAATTAAGCAGCGCTAGACCTAGCTGCTTGACTCCATTGGAGCACTGCATGCGTCGCGCAGCTTCGCGAGCCGCCTGCACGGCCGGCAGAAGCAAACCCACCAAGATTCCGATGATAGCTATCACCACCAACAACTCGACGAGCGTAAACGCTCGCCTAATACTAACTAATCTCATATCCAACCTCATCAACAATAATTACAGTCGGGCGCCAAAAAAAGGCAGATGGGCAAACCAATTACCCCAAACCCGTTTTAAGAATGCTACTCAAGCGCAATAAACAGGTAAATAAGCGACAGATTACTTCCGAGAGGGTAAGAATTACCCGCAGATAACAAAGACGAAAGACTAGTCTCGACTAGCAGCCGTAGCCTTAGCTTTGCTTAACAGACATAGCGGTTCAAGCTATGGATAAAGAAAGGGAGTTCAGCTAGCCAGCAGGATACTGAACTCCCCGAGTCTCAATTACTGTGTAAACAGTCTTTACAAAGATTGTACGAAACTATTGGTCTAGACTGACAGTTTCGCCACCAGACTTGGATCCCAACGCACCCCAAACTCCATAAGGACTTGGGCCGCTGGTCTTTTCTGCAGCGTTCAAGTTTCCACTATCTACGCTATCGGAAATAAAGTGCACCGAACCGTCTGCGTAGCCAACGTTCACGCCACCAGTGTGGCGGCTAGAGGCTGGAATCAGCAGGCCGAAGGTGTTGGCACCCGAGTCTGCATTGCCATTAGCGTCCGATGTGCAGCTTGGCTTATTCGGTGGCAAAATCGTGTTGAAACACACGCGCTCCGACTGGCCGTCCGTCCACAACGAACCGAAACGTCCCTTCACCAACTGGCCAGCATTGAAGTAACGACCGTTGGCTGTGTTGTAGCACGTTGCCGGTGCTGTCAATATGTTGGCCGCGCTGGTCGCTGTACCAATCACTGTCTCTATCTGATTAGCCACCACGTTGGTAATACCAAAGTTGGCCTTCAAGCGTTCGCTGAAGGTAATCGTATTGCTCGTACCGTCGGTTAACGCTCCCAGCTTGGTATACCTCTGACTGCCGAACACACCACGCGAATCTGCGATGTTCAAAGCGTTATTGTTCGTGTCGCCGACGCTAAACGCATAGTTGTTTGTTTGCGTATTGGCTGGAGCGTTGAACACGGGTCCATCCGATGGGCAAACCAACATGCCAGGCGCAACGTTCCACGGCGCCCAACCTCCCCACGCGGCAGGTCCACCGGGTGCAACAGTCGGTCCACCAGACGCGGCGGCAAAATTATAGACGCCAGTCGCATCGCCAGCCTGAATGTTGTTGTACATCGCGCTTTGTTCCATGTAGGGGAGCAAAAACACAAATCCGGACAACCGGTTTCCGTTCGAGTTATTGCGGTTTGCACCAACGAAAGGCCCACCTGTGCCACCCTTGCGCGGCGGCAGTGCCTTAAACGTGCTCTCATAGTTGAGTAGCGCTAGACCTAACTGCTTGACTCCATTGGAACATTGCATACGCCTCGCTGCCTCGCGAGCAGCTTGAACAGCCGGCAAAAGCAAACCCACCAAAATACCGATGATGGCTATCACCACCAACAATTCTACGAGCGTAAATGCCGCTCTACGACGAACAGTTGCTCTCATAACTCAATTACTCTTCAAAAAAAGTACTAATATGGGCGGGCTATGTGCCTATGGGAAAAACAAATTCCTGTGCCCCACGCCTGGCATGCTATTCACCAACACTATTCCAGTAAAGATGTTGCGAATTACATCCGCGCAGGTGTGGCGAACAGCATATTTAAGAATAGGAAACATCGCTCTTGCGCAACGCCTCCCAACTGCGTTCAGACGTTAAACTGGCTCGTAAACACCATTGACTTTGGTCCAAGACACGAATTGGAAATTAGACTCGCATGCGATTTCGCCCACCAAACCTGCGTTTATTAACTCTAAGTAACCAGCCCTAGTTGGCGTATGAACTCTTGATACAAATTGTGCGTTTGTCGCTGAATCAGAATAATTCACCAAATATCGCTGCAATTGCGGCTGTGGCATTGAAGTAAATTCAATTCCAATAGCGGCGAATTCACTAAACAAAGACGGGAAAGCGAATGGCGACTCAACGAACAACGGTCCTGGTTACCGGATTCGGTGGCTTCTTAGGCTCTGAGATTGCTAAGCAGTTACTTACGGCAGGTTATGCGGTTCGAGGTTTAGCCCGCGGCGAGTATCCAGAGCTAGAAAAAATCGGCGTGGAGGCCATACGTGGCGACGTTTCGAACCGCGATACGGTCCTAAAAGCTAGTGAGGGATGTGCTGCAATCGTCAATACTGCTGCCAAAGCAGGGGTCTGGGGAGCCTGGCAGGAATACTATCGCATCAACACGCTGGCAACCTCACACTTGCTCGAAGCGGCTCACAGAAATCAGGTGCAAGCATTTGTTCAAACCAGCAGCCCTAGCGTCACTTTCGCTGGCAAGCCTCAATCTGGAGTCAACGAATCGGAGCCCTACCCGAAGAAATGGCTGTGCTTCTATCCTCAAACCAAGGCGCTGGCCGAACAATCCGTTTTGGCTGCCGCTCAAGTAGGACGTGTGCGGACTTGCGCACTGCGACCTCATTTAATTTGGGGCTTGGGAGACCCTCATCTGTTCCCGCGAGTTATCAGCCGAACTCAACAGGGGCGCCTGCGCCGCGTGGGCGACGGCGCCAATCTAATTGACGTCGTGCATGTCACCAACGCGGCTCGGGCACACGTTCAGGCAGTGGAGCGGTTGCTCGAATCCGACAGTCAGCTCAATGGACAATCGCTTTTTCTAACGGATGGCGCGCCAATCGCATGCTGGGATTGGATTACCCGCATTTTGGATTGTGCTCAGGTCCCAGTGCCAAGCCGATCGATTTCTTATACTGCTGCCTATCGCCTTGGCGCGGTTTTAGAGATTCTTTACCGGACTTGCCGGGTACAGACAGAACCAGCCATGACGCGCTTCGTTGCCGCACAGTTGGCCTTGGATCACTACTTCAACATCGAACGCGCGCGACAACTGTTGGGATACGATCCGAGCGTCGATCGCGAGGCCGAGTTCGCGCGATGTCAACCCTGGCTGCGGAGACTTGCTGGGTTGTAATGGTCCGTGCCAACTTGCGCCAGAAAATAATTTACCTGTGTAATTTGTGGCATTGGTGCGATTCGTGGACAATTGCTACGAGTAGCCCGCCTCACGACTCGTGGAAGTTGTTCTTTCTAAGTGCCCACGAATCCTTCGAATAACACGAATTGCTCTGCGTTTGCCGAGAAATGACCAAGGCGCCATGAGGGTGTGACCGATTCGCCGACCTCAGTAGCCAAATACCTTTATGGTGAGCTGATGCGTCGAGCTGATATTGGCATCGTTTTTCGCGAAGTGGCGCTGTCCAGCTAGCCCAAGCCTTCATTACCATGGGCTGATGTCGGGTTATACTAAGCGGATTTGGAAAATTGGATGGTTGATGCATTCGGCACTATGGCAACTGCTTTGGTTTGATGTTCGCGGCTGGTTTCGAGGCTTGCTCAGTCTACGTAAGAACTTGCGGCAGCTCTTTTTGGTGCTGCTAATGTTCTTGTTCGTTGGCTTAATGCTCAGCGCACGGTCTTTCGACAATTCGACTGAGACTCCTGGGAGATTCGGCAATGCGATGCCATTCTGGGCATTCATCTATCTTATGGCTACGTGGCTGACCGCTTCGGCGGATCGCGGCCTAGTTATGCGACCCGCAGAAATACATTTCATCGTTGGCGGACCATTCCGCAGTCGCGATGTAATTACCTTCAACCTGATTCGGCTGGCATTCCGTGCCTTGATTAGCGGCGTAGTGTTGTCGCTGATCGCACTGGCGTATGTTCAAAGTTACTTGTCAGCCCTGATTGGCATGTGGCTGTTAATTTCAGTGTCATTGCTAATTGGCATGCTGGTTTCTCTCTCAGCGCGCAAACTGCATGGGCGCGCTATTCGCATCGCACGCCGTATAATGGTGATCGCGGGTCTAGCGAGTTTGTTAACCTTGATCTCCCAAGCCATGCATTTGATTCGCAGTAGTGGCCAATCTCCACAAGTTTCCACTGTTGCAGCGATTGCTTTGGAAACTCCACTCGGAAAAACCATCTTGCCGCCGCTGGCCTGGATGTTTTCTCCCTTGTCATCCGACAGCATATTGACCGCTACGCTGCAAGAACTGCCAGCACGGATGGCGGTCATTGCGATGCTGGTAGGCATCGTCTACTTTTTAGGTGCCCAATACGGCGAGACATCGACCGTGCGCACTGACGCTTCTATTTCGCGTCGCCAAACTGCGTTGCGAAGCGGTGTGGCTGGAGGAGCACTGCATAACAGTTGGACGCGGCGGCTGACCGTTCCGCTGGTGCATCGCCTGGGTGGCGTAGGCTGCGTTGCCTGGATGCAGATATTGCATTCACTGCGCATCCTACCGCGGTACTTGGTTTTTACGACTGCAATCGTCGGATTGGTGCTGGTACTGCCGTTGATGGTTGATGCAAGGCGATTGGCAGGCATGTCGGTTGTCGGTTGGATGTTTGGCCTAACTGCCTACGCAGACTTTTTGCTTTTGCTGCAACTGCCGGTCGGATTCCTTGGCCCCATTGCTCAACGTGAGATGCTCAAGTCTCTGCCGATTCCTACCTGGCGGATCGCGCTTGGTCAATTAGCCGGTCCAGTAATTCCCCTGAGTGTCCTGCATCTGCTGGTAATGTGTTTGTTTTTATATTTGACACCGCAAAACAGCGCGGAGGTTTTTCAAACATCGCTTGCGTTACTGCCTACTGCATTGGTGTTGATTGCAAACATTAATCTGCTTGGATCTTGGAATATAATCCGCCCGCGCGCCTTGCAACAGCGCGATGCGCTCGCAGCCGGGCGCGCCATGGCTAGCGTCTGGATCTTTATGGCCATGTTAACACCCGCGATCTTGCTGGCGGCACTCTGTGCAGGTGTAGCAGCTCTGATATTGGGTGCTGGTTTGACCAGCTACCTAGTCGGTGGTTCGGTTGGCATGCTGCTGGCCAGCTCCGTATACATAGCGTTGCTGGCTCGCTCGTTTGAAAACTGGCAGCCAAGCCCTGCTGACAGCGGCATGGAAGAGACAGAATACGATCAGTGAGGCAGTCCAGATACGCCGAGATTCCATGAGTTGGAGTGTAGTATGCAGTTTGAGCTTAGGTTTGGCCGCTCACCTTTGCCAGTGACAGTGCCGGATGAAGTACAAGTAACGTGCGTCCGCAAACCGATCATGCCGTTGGTGCCGGATCCTCGCGCGGCGGTACAGGATGCGTTGGAAAGGCCCGTTGGCTGTAAACCGCTGTCTCAACTGGCCTCCACTGCCCAGAGCGCATGTATCGCAATTTGCGATATCACGCGACCAGTGCCAAACCAACTCTTTCTGCGGCCAATGATCGAGACGATGCTGGCAGCGGGCATTCCTGCTGCCTCGATCAGCGTTATCGTGGCTACCGGCTTGCATCGCGCCAACCTGGGACACGAGTTGGCGGAACTCTTGGGTGACGCGTGGGTGCAACAGCATGTCCAAGTCTTCAATCACGATGCTCGCAATGACGACGAGCATGTTGAGCTAGGAAAAACTGCCGCCCGCGGCACCACGGTGAGGCTCGATCGCCGGTTTGTTAATGCCGATTTGCGAATAGCCACGGGATTGGTCGAACCCCATTTTATGGCAGGCTATTCGGGAGGACGCAAAGTCATCGCGCCAGGACTGGCCCACGCGGAAACGATTACTACCTTTCATAGCGCCCGCTTTATGGCGGACCCTGCCGCGCGGAACTGTAACTTTCATGGCAATCCGCTCCACGAAGAACAATTGGAGATCGTGAATATGTTGGGTGGAGCCTTTGCGCTCAATACGGTCATTGATGAGGACCGAAGATTGTCTTTTGTTAACTTTGGAGAGATCGTCGCCAGCCATCGACAAGCGGTTGAATTCGCGCGGTGCTACTGCGAAGTGCCCGTCGCGCAGCAATTCAAAACTGTGGTGACCTGCGCCGCCGGCTACCCACTCGATAAAACCTACTACCAAACGATCAAAGGCATGGTCGGGGCGTTGGACATCCTCGCGCCCGGCGGCGATTTGATTATTGCGTCCGAGTGTTCCGAAGGATTCGGCTCGTTGGAATTCGTTGCAGCCCAGCGGCGACTCGTTGACCAGGGGCCTGAACTCTTTATGCGCGGTATTCAATCTAAAACACACGCTAGTGTGGACGAATGGCAGACACAGATGCTACTCAAGGCGATCGCGCGTGGTCGCGTGCATCTTTACACTAACGGGCTGACCCAGGAGGATTGTCGCCACACAGGTGTGAATGTCGTTCGCTCGGTCGATGAGGCAATTCTACATAGCCTAGCACGCCACCAATGCCATTCGCTCGCCCTAATTCCCGAAGGACCCTATGTGGTTCCATTCGTAGCCGATCACAGCTCTGATGTGGTAATTTAAAACGCGGAGTGGCGGAGAGCGCGGAGGGACCAGCAGGTGCAATCACCTTCCACAAAGAAGTGCTAATGGAAAAATAGATAACTTGCAAAACTCAATACTCTGCGCTCTCCGCGCCTTATAGCGTTTAATCTCCAGTCATCGCGGTGAGTCACGAGAATCCAATCGTTAACTAGCGACTACACCATACTGGCCCCAAAGCTGCCAAATACGGAAAACGCGGCAATTGGCGTAGGAGCACACATTTTAAAACGCGGAGAAGCGTAGAACGCGGAGGG
>JBGSTP010000087.1:0-15678 GCA_041736515.1 Pirellulaceae bacterium | reverse complement strand
CATGTACATGGGCGTTCCCAGAGTGGTACCTGCCCGCGTCAACTGAGGATCGTCTCCCATGAGCAAGCGGGCCAATCCCAAATCGGCGACTTTTACGTCGCCGTCCTGGGTCAACATGATGTTCTCTGGCTTGATGTCGCGGTGCACGATTCCGCTTGCAGCCGACTTTGTGAGGGCCGCCAGCACCTGCAGTAAAATGCTCAGCGTTTCCCGAAGCGACAGTTGCCGATCGAGCGGCGCGGAGCCTGGATCGTATGCGTCGGTGAGGGCCATTGTTTGGGACTGGTTAGACGCAGACGCTGCCAAATACTGACGCAGATTACTGCCTGGCACATACTCTTGTGCAATGTATTGGTGGTCGCCGTCCTGACTCACGTCATAAACCTGAACAATATTGGGATGCACCAGGGACGCTGCCGCGCGAGCTTCCTGGAGAAATCTCTGCAAGTGAACGCTATCGGTGGCCAACGATGCACGCAGGACTTTGATCGCGGAAGGTCTTTGCAATCCTTCATGGATCGCGTAATAGACATCCGCCATACCACCGCTGCCGATTGTTCGCTCGACGCGATAGGCACCGAGTTTATAACCTGCAGGTAGGAGGGTCGGTTCCGATGATTTCCTGGGAGTTCCGCTCATCGTGAAAGATGTTGATCCAAAAGATTAAAATGGTTTTGCGAGAATCGGCCAGCCACGCCTAATTATAACTTTGCTTCAATCACCCTGCTTGTTCGACCCAAGGGTCGTCTGCCGCACCAATTCGGATAACTCGATCATTTGTTGTGGTGTTAGTTGTTCGGCGCGTACCGTGCTGTCCAGCTCCATCTTTGCCAAAACCCCATCAACCTCGGCTTTTCCCATCCGATCCTTGACCGCGCTAGCCAACGCGGAACGCAGGAATTTACGGCGATGTAGAAAGATGGCGCGCACCAAGGCATGAAAGTGAGCAAGATCCGGGATCCTTGCACGCAACACTTTCTGCGGCCGAATATCCAAGATTGCCGATTCCACACGCGGCCGTGGCCAGAAAACACTCGGCGGCATGGTTCGTACAATTTCCGCTTGACATTGAGCTTGCATCCATACACTAAGCGCGCTGTAATCCTTGGTGCGTGGCTTAGCTACGATGCGCTCTGCCAATTCTCGCTGAATCGTCGCAACCATTCGCACTGGCCATGGATCGATATCGAGCATGTTGGACAGAATCGGCGTCGCTACATTGTAGGGCAGATTAGCAACAAGTTTAATTCGTCCGCCTGGGATAGCAGCCACGCGCTCGCGAAGCGTGTCAACAACATGCGGATGAAGCTGGTTTTTGCTTTTCAGTGCGTCTTGCTCGAGCAGTGTCACATTGTCAAATTTCCCAAACTCCTGCCGCGCTAGCGGTGCCAGGTTGCGGTCGATTTCGATCGTGACCACATGCCCGGCTTGTTGGGCCATGATGCTGGTCAGCGAGCCCATGCCAGTACCGACTTCCAGAACCACATCGCGAGGTCCAAGTTCCGCTGTCTTGGCGATCAATTGAACCAAATTTAAGTCAATAAGAAAGTTCTGTCCAAACCGAGTTTGTGGCTCAATCCGAGCGAGCTCAAATCGTTTTTGAAGATAACTAAGCGTTTGTCGTTCGGACATTAAAGTGACTTCGTCGTTGTGTCTTCAGGAACGTGCTGCGGCAGCAAGCGTCCTGTGGTTTATGCCACCCAGGGCTTCCAATATCATCGTGTCTCTGAATCTTCTTCAGCCCGACAATTTTTCGATTGCCATTGGCAAACTGACGTTGCCGAGATGGGAAAGTTGGCGCTGGACATATTTGGCAAGTATATCTGTTTCCAAATTAACCCGGTCACCGGCTCGTAGTTCTCCCAAAGTCGTGTGCTCCAACGTGTGCGGAATCAGAGCGACGGAAAATGAATTGTCCGTAACATCCACTACGGTTAGGCTGACACCATCCACGGCAATCGACCCCTTGGAAGCCAATTGCCCAGTTAGCCCATCCGGCACGGCGAACACCATGTTGGACCACTGCGCCTCGTCGCCTCGCGAGAGGAGAGTGCCTAGGCCATCGACGTGGCCAGAAACCAGGTGGCCACCCAGACGGTCCCCTAACGCCAGGGAACGCTCCAAATTGACGTTGGCACCGGCCCTCAGGCGACCTAATGTTGTCTTGCTCAGCGTCTCCCGACCGGCTTGAAATTCCACGGTTCCATCGGTCAATGCAACTACCGTCAAGCAACATCCTTGAATTGCGATACTGTCCCCAAGACGCACATCGTCGAAAGATAGCGGTAGCGCCAGTCGAAGTCTCAACCCGACTTCCTCCGTCTCGACAGCCAAGACGCTTGATTTTGCTTCAACCAGTCCTGAAAACATTTCTGCGGCAGATTTCCCTTGTTGGTTTCGAAAACCACAATTCGCAGGGCTTGCTTGCGTCTTGCGAACAGTCTGCCCTCAATCGTACTCACAATTGCTCGCGACCGCGACCGTGGACAGCCTAGCCTCCGCCGCGGATTTCCAGATACCCAAGCCGCGGTGCGCAGTTTTCGCGGAGTATTTGTCCGTAAATCTCGCAAAAAACGCTTGGCAGAGGTGCGAAAAACTCGCTGGGACAACCACTAATCCCCGTCTGGTAACTTTTGGCTGATTGAGCACAATATCAAGCCCGTTGGTCGCAACCCAATTTCAATCTTGGACTCCAATGTAAGTCGTCCCGAACACAAATCTTAACCCAGCCGCAGGTTTCGCCTCTGGCATTTAAAACTTCAAGAAGGTCATTAGACAAATGAGCATCATTCAAGCTGTACAGGGTCGGCAAATCTTGGATTCCCGCGGTAATCCGACGATCGAAGTTGAGGTTGAGCTAATGGACGGCTCCTTGGGACGCGCCGCTGTGCCAAGCGGCGCCAGCACCGGTGCTCACGAAGCTTGGGAACTCCGCGATGGCGACAAGTCGTGCTACATGGGCAAAGGGGTTACGAAAGCGGTTGAGCACGTTAACGGCGAAATCGCCGATGCGCTCATCGGTCTCGATGCGGTAATGCAGCGCGAAGTCGACATGATTATGTGCGATTTGGACGGGACTCCCAACAAGAATCGGTTAGGTGCCAACGCAATTCTTGGGGCTTCGCTTGCCGTCGCCAAAGCGGCTGCTGACTTCACACAACTGCCGCTCTATCGCTACCTGGGCGGCACGGCTGCCCACATTCTGCCGGCTCCGATGATGAACATCGTCAACGGCGGTCAACATGCGGACAATTCAGTTGATGTGCAAGAATTTATGGTAATGCCGCTAGGGTTCGAACGATTTAGCGATGCTCTTCGTGCAGGTGTGGAAATATTCCATAATCTCAAAAAGGTGCTCAGCAGTCGCAAGCTCAACACCGCTGTGGGGGATGAGGGCGGCTTTGCGCCAGACCTCGGCAGCAACCAGGAAGCACTCGATTTGATTATGGAAGCCATCTCGCAAGCGGGCTACACTGCGGGCGAACAAATCTTTATCGCGCTCGACGTGGCTGCCACCGAGTTCTATGACGCAAAGCAAAAGGTCTATACCATCGATGGCAAGAAATTGTCGGGCGCAGAAATGGTGGACTTCCTGGCTGCTTGGGTCGACAAGTATCCGATCTGCTCGATCGAGGACGGTTGTTCCGAAGACGATTGGGATAGTTGGAAATTGCTGACCGAGAAAGTTGGCAAGAAGGTCCAGTTGGTAGGCGACGATTTGTTCGTAACCAACGTAGAACGCCTGCAACGCGGTATCGATCAAGGCATCGCCAATAGCATTCTTATTAAAGTCAATCAAATAGGTAGCTTGACTGAAACGATCGATGCAATTCAGCTGGCTAGCCGCAATGGCTATACTTCGATTTCTAGCCACCGCAGCGGTGAAACTGAAGACTCGACCATTGCTGACTTGGCCGTGGGACTTTCAACGGGGCAGATCAAGACAGGTTCTGCCTCCCGTAGCGATCGGATGGCCAAATACAATCAATTGATTCGTATCGAGGAAGAACTGGGGGATACGGCTCGCTATGGCGGTCCACTTTTCCCACGACGCGGCAAATAAAGCTAACCTAGAAATTTAGCTTCGACTGAGTTGTCCGCGGCCTGCATTCGTATGATTGTGCGGACCGCATTTGCAGTGATTATAATGAGCCGTGTGGCTTGCATCGTGACTCAATGCGGTGCAAGCCGCCACAGTCGCATTGTGGGGATTGCCATCCACAGACTTTTCACGCACTCGTTATTTGCAGACAGCTTTATGAGTTCTTGCACTAAGATCATTCAAACTTTGTGCTGCTTGGGTACTGCGATTCTCCTGCTGAGTCCTGCTGTGCTCGCCCAAACACCTCCGGCAGCAGAGCATGCCCCAGTCGTGATCAGCCTCGACGAAGCAGGTAATCTGATTCTCCAGTCCAGTGATCCTGCTGCGCTGGATCGATTGGAAGAGATCATGCAAGCCAATCGACCTCCTCGTCGCCCCTATGACATATTCAAGGTCGAACATGCGCGTGCAAGCTGGATTAAGCTCAACCTTGACGAGTATTTTGAGGATGAAGATGCACGCAAGGACAATGATTGGAGCTACTACTTCTACGGTTACGACGAACGTAACAACCAGGATAAGTCGCGGCAGTTGGGGGACAAACCTCCCATCCGTTTCATTGCAGACAACGATACGAATTCGATCGTTGTTCAAGGCGCCGACGATATCGCCCGGCAAACTATCAAAGAGCTGATCAAGCTGTGGGATGTCCCCGAACCATCCACTACAGACGAGGACGCCAGATTTACTCGGCTGGTGAAAATTCAATATTCGCGAGCCGACTCAATCGCAAATACGATTAAAGAAGCCTACCGAGATCTGCTAAGTGCAAATGACAAAACATTCCAAGCACCGGGGGGCGATGAAAGCAAACGCGAGGGAAGCAGTAGCAGCAATGTAGGAGCCAGTGGCGGCCTGAGCTTTGTCTTCAAAGGCAAATTGTCACTTGGAGTAGATGCTGTTACCAACTCGATTCTGATTTCTGCCGAAGGCAAGCCATTGCTCGAACTGGTTTGTAGCATGGTGGAAGAGTTGGATGTTGCGGCTCGGAGGGAAGGGGATTTCGAAGTCTACCAACTCGATCCCACGGTTAGCGGAAAATCAGTGCGAACCGCTCTTGCTGCACTCTTTAACACTCCTAGACAGCAACAACAAAAAGAGCAGAAGCAGAATCAACCACAGCCTGAAGGAGAAGCGGTAGTCAACCAACAGCCGGAACAGCCACAATCGCGATCAAGCAGAAAACGCTAAAAGGCTGCACCCAACGGACAACACACTCAATAGCTTTATAGGTAAAAAATCAGGCTTGCTCTGACACATACCATGGTTTGGGGTATGGGACGGGAACGTAGTGGTGTGTTGGACGTTGAGTAAATGCAGGTTAAGTTCTTTGTGGGCCGATCGGAAGCAACGCGAGTAAAGCAACTGCATAAATGAAACTCTGGGGATAGCTGTTTTATGCGCTGCGAGGCCAAGCGGGATAAAGCTGTTAGCGATCTGCAGACGCAAGTGAATCTCAGCTGGCTTGTCGGCCTGGGTTAGTGCGCCGCTGTATTCGACGCCCCATATCTGTTTGTGACCAGCTATTAAAGGGAGTTATAGACAAATAGATTAGAAATAAAATCACTCACCTGACCCATAGGCCATGTCTTCCCATTCCTTTCGTAGATGTGGTAGTTCAATTTTCAGGATTAAGTTCGATTCCTTGGTTATTTTCTTGACCGTTTTGTACTCTTTGGATTTTTCCTCCACCCAGTCATCTACCAACTGCATGTGCTTCTTTGCATTAAGCCAATATCCAGACAAATTCCAACTTCTGATACGGTCTCGAATCGTGTTTGGTAACCAACCGATGTGCATTTCGTCTAATCTAGAAAAAGACAAAGCAATGATAATCCAATCGGAGGGTGACGGAGCACCTTTGAGCAATTTTGCCGATTCTCGTGCTAAGCGAATCGCCCGTGTATAGTTGTGATTGCGATACTCGCATAAAGCAAGCGTGTTGAGGTACTCGGGCTTAATCAGCTTAGAGTTCGTCAATAAAGAGTCCAGTCGCTTCATGGCATCCGAATTATTCACCGATGTGTGATTTCCTAGAGCGCAGAACCACAATAGAGTATTTAACTCGGCCGGATCTTCACTTTCTCGGAACGAATCATTGAGACGTTGACAGATGACATCGTATTCCTGCCACCTTTCTTGATGTATGTAAATCCTAGCAAGATCACCAAGCAATCGTCGTTGCTCTAAGTCTTTCGTATTACCATCGCACTGGAGTAAATCTTGCTCAGCAGCTGCCAGGTCACCCAACAGTATTCTGGCATCGGCGCGGCTACGAAAGTGTGATTTATCCTCTGAGTCGAATTGAACAAGCCATCCGCGATGAAACGCAGCCGCGAAATAGTCACCATTCCTCGTGGCTGTAATGGCCTCTGATAAATGCCAGACTTTTGACGATTGAACAGGGCTATTCCCATTTCGTTTCAAATCGGCGTCAATTGTCCACGTACTAAGGTTACCCGGCAACGTCCTAACAATGCTCTTTCCATCATGGCTAAATCTAACGATTCCGTTTGTGCCTTTGTCTGAAGACAACAGAAAAAGTTCGTAGCCACGATCGACGTCAAACAACCGGATACTTTCATCTTGGCTCAAAGACACCAATCTTGTTCCGTCGGAGCTGAAGCTTATGGAAACTATTTTGTCAGAGTGGCCACGTAGTTCACTGAGAGGCTTCGCTACTGGGTTGTGAATCAGATCATTGGTAGGCCAGATAGATGTGATATAGCTATCTGAAGCAATTGCCAACCGCTTACCGTCAGGGCTAAAGGAGACTAAGTTGCTATTTTGGGTCCAAGATATTCGTTGCAGCGTCCTTTCTTCAAAGACATCCCAAATTTCAACTCCCCGATCTTTCGATGCGACAGCAATCCATGGTTGTAATGGATGAAATGAAACGCTGAGGATATTCGCGCTTAATTGCCAGGCTCGCTCGATCAGTTTGCTGCTTGCGTTCCAGACTATAACGCCACCCAGCGCATCAATAGACACCACGAAAGGAGACTTTGGCAGAAAGGCAACTCCGACTATTGTCGACTTGTGTTCTGCAAGAATAGCATCTTCTCTCCCGGTAAATGTGTTCCATATTCGCACTGTCTTATCGAGGCTGCCCGAAATCAATTGGTTTCCGTCGGGAGAATAAGCAATACAGGTAGGCCAGTCAGAGTGGCCGATAAATTCTCTTTGAAACTTATGCGATTGTACGTCTCGAATTTCGATCGCAAATTTCTTGTTTGGGTGCTTTTGCATTGAGAGCGCCATTTCACCGTTTGATGGATGAAACGAAATTGCATTAACCACAGTCCCCCAAATTACAGATCTTGTTGGTTGCTGTTGGTTATTGTCCAAATCCCAGACGCGTACTCGATTGTCTCCTCCTCCAGAAACCATCCTGCGACCGGAAGCGTCAAAACCTATGCATTTTGTGTGCCCGTTATGTGCTGGCAGACTGTACGCCAAGTGCCCTGTCCGGGCATCGGAAAGCTCGATGGAACGACCAAAAGAGGATGAAACAAATTGGGAGCCATCAGGTGTGAATTCTCCATAAACGATGGCGGAACTTTTTCTCTCGTCGACTATCTTCAATTGATCAGCATCGAAATCAAGAATCATCTGTAAACCGCTGTAGTGAGAAACGCTGACCGTATGTCCATCGGGTGACCATGCAAGCTTGCGAGGATCGCCACTGAGGTTCATTTTTTGCAGTAATTCGCCAGACTCTGTGTCCCACAGTGTGACCTTTTGGTCCCGCGAGGCCACGACTAATCTTGAGCCATCCGGACTGAGGTCGAGATCCAAGATCATGCTCGCAGGTTTTGCACAATCATATCTTCGAATCATCTTCCCAGTATCAACAGAAAATTGTTTTACCCAGCCTTCACTTTCGCCTACGAAAATTGATTGTCCATCGGGGCTAAATCGTGCAGCATAAGCGTTGGATTGTGAGACAATCGTGCAAGGGGACCCTTCCGATAAATGCCAAAGCCGTGTTCCTCCTTTGGTGTTAGGGGTTTTCCAAGTGGTAGCAGCGGTCAACAAAAGCGAACCGTCGGGGCTGAATCTAACGTCGCAGGTCTCGCTGTATGGTTGGCCATCGAGTTTCCATTTCAATTCGTTGGTGTTGATATCCCAAACTTCTACCGCTGGCGAATCGTCTTGTCCCCACACACCTGCCGCTACTGCCACCAGCCTTCCATCGGGACTGATGTCTGCTTGTACGATCGGATGAGAGAATTTTGGAGATTCCCAGATCGAACCTTTGGTCTGATTGTAAAGGTAGTCCCATTCCCAGTTTCGATATTCCTTTCGCGTGTTTTCGAGAATCTCACGACTACGTTCAACGCGATTCGAAAGATATTCCAATTGAGCGAGTGATACATCACGATCATAAAGCAGCCTATCGTTGCGTTTCAGGGCAGCGCTTTCTGCAGTCAGACTCTTTTCCGATCTAATCCAAAGAATGCCAATGAACACTAAAGCGACAGACACTGATGCAATTAATGCAGTTAACGATGGGTGTCTGCGCGCCCACTTCCAGGAGTGTTGGACGATCCCGATTGGGCGAGCCAAGATGGCTTGTCCATTTAAGAATCTCTGCAGATCGTCTGCTAAATCTTTTGCGGATAGATATCTCTTTGTTGGATCTTTTCTTAAGCATTTAAGGCAAATGGTTTCGAGATCGCGAGGTATTTTGGATTGCAACTTAAGAGGAGAAATAACGTCAGCATGTCGTACTTGCTGGATCGTCTCGATAATTGTCGCTGCGCTGAAGGGTGGGCGTCCCACTAACGCATCGTAGAGTATTGCACCTAGCGAATAGATATCACATGCAGGCCCCACAACACCGATCTCTGGGGCAATCAGCGCGGGGTCGATCAGCTCAGGTGCCATGAAACTCGGAGTACCTAATACGGCTTGCGTTGCTGTGCGATCCAAAGCGCCTGCAACGTATTTAGCCAAACCAAAGTCTGCGATCTTTGGCTCATAGCGAGGCGTACCATTCTTATCTGAGGAGCCGACGCGACTAGGATCGTCTGGTATCTCAATCGCTTCTTCGCGATCACTGCGAGCAAGCAAGATATTGGATGGCTTCAGATCGCGATGAACAATGGATTGACAGTGGGCATAATGCACAGCTCGAGCGAGCGTTTCAATAATTCGAGCCGCAATCACCGGCATAAGTGGCCGATGACGCATCGCTTCGGCAAGCGTGCCTCCATTGACCAGCTCCATTGAAAAATAGGGCACTCCGAGTTGAGATCCAATCTCGTATACCTGAACGATGTTCGGGTGTTGAAGCTTTCCGATAAGTTCAGCTTCGGACTGAAACCGAGCGACGGCGACGGGATTTAAACTGGACAACGTGTCGATAGTTTTGACAGCGACGAAGCGATTCAGTTTGCGTTGTCTGGCCTTGTAAACGATCCCCATTCCTCCTCGGCCGAGAACCTCCAGCTGTTCATAGTCGCCGAATTCCTCATTTTCGAAACCGAAAGAGGTATAGTTCTCTAGTCCAGATCGGCGATCTAGAGCGGTCGCATCATCGAACGTGTGATTGGTTCCTAAATCGGATTCGGTGTCAGGAGCCGCACGGAACAGATGATCAACATTCAGGATCTTTTTCAGATCGGATTGAAATTCCGGGAAACGCTGCTGCAACTCATGGTCCGAAATGGGCTGCTCGCGGTCCTGGCTTAGCACATACTCGTAGTAAATGAGTTCTAGGACACTATCCCGATTCTCGCGGACAGCGGGAAACATTTCCAAAACGGACTCACACAATTCGGTTTCACCGAGTTGATGCAATCGTTCCAGTTCAGTAATGGCCTGCCGCAGTGAGGTTTCCAGCTCGGAGGTTTTCACGGATGGTAAATTTAAGGAAGCGAACGAGGGGGCTACAATTGGAACGAATGGGGGCATTTGGGAGTTTCCAACACTCCAATGCTATCTCCCCTACTCATTGGATGCCATAATAAAGGGGAATTGTTACAGCAATTTTCTCATCTGGACAGAAAATCTTGAGCCTGCAAGGAACCGAAAAAATCAACGATTTCGCGCGGCTGCTCCAGCTCGCGCGAAGCGGCGACTTGTCGGCTCAAAGTCGGTTGTGCGAGGAGTATGAAAAACAGGTCCACATCGTCGCCCGAGTGCTATTGGGGCCGCAGCTTCGTCCACATCTGGACTCGATCGATCTAATTCAATCTGTCCATCGAAGCTTGTTAGCTGGTCTTCGTGACAAAAAATTCGAAATAGCGACGTCGGAGAATTTGGTCGCTCTCGCCTGTACAATGGTTCGCCGAAAGGTCGCCAGACAGTGGCGTAAGCATAAACGAGAATCGAGAATGTCTTCAAACTCAAACGATAGTCAAATACTGACGGACGTACTACTCGGGCTGTATGGACGGGAACATGAGCCCTCCCAGGTAGCTGAATATCGCAGTTCGCTTGAGAAGGTTTGTGAAAGCCTCAACGATGTGGAGCGTCAGATGTTGGAACGCAAGCTGGAGGGCTACACTACAGGCGAAGTGGCAGATCAATTGGGAATGCATCCCGTTGCTATCCGAGTTCGGTGGAGTCGTCTGAGGGATCGGCTTGCATCCCAGGAAATCTTTCTAGATGGGATGTAACACTTTTAGCGTTTCGTGGCATTGGCTAACAGTATTCGGTTTGTCAGAGTTTGCGAAATGTTGGAGTTTGTGAAATGATCCGGTCTTATTACGCAATGATCATCTCTGTGGGGGTCGCATGCGCAGTTTTTATTTCTTCGGCGGACTTGTCGCGGGCCAATATTGTTTGGCAGGATCCAGAAACGATTTCGGGTGATGGTGACGTCTCCACTTTAGGGGATCTGGTTAGAGCTTGGAGTTCGGCAGGAACTGCTACGGTAAATGGTGTTTCTTTTTTCAGTAACGCGTCTCTTGGCCCCTCTGGGAACAACTCTGGTGGGCCTGGATTTGGAGGCGCTTCGACGGTTTTCGCGGGGCTAAGCGGGTCCTATCGTGCATTGCTCGATTCTGCCACATTCAATGTACAGTTCGGCACGTTTACGATTAATCTACAGAATCTTACCGTCGGCAGCACTTATGAATTCCAGGCGTTTGTCAATGATTCTCGTAACAACCAAGAAGGACCTGGAGGGAATGGAAACCGATGGAATGTGTTCGACAGTGGTACGGGAACAGCTCAGTCAAAGTCCGTTCTTCAGCCGTACATCGCAGGAAATGGCAACATCGGTCAACACATAAAAGGAACCTTTATTGCCACCAGTTCATTGCAAGTCATTCGGATACTTGGGGTCGCGGAACGAGGACCCAACGTTGCTCTCATCAATGCATATCAATTGCGGAATATCACAGCTGTACCAGAGCCTTCATCGCTACAGCATCTTCTATCCGCGATGGGTTTTGTGGGGATACTGACTCGCAAGCGGCTTAGAAATTGAACTCACGGCGGTACTGCATCGCACCAATAAAGAACCATGGGATCGCTGGAAATGTATACGTTAATTGGGGAAGAGTAAGGGATGAATCCATCCTCGTGCCCTTGGGCGCGAGGGTTTTTTGCGTGTCGTTCAGCTGCTCGGTTTTTTTGAATGTAGATAGGGCTAACTGGCTACTCGGTGCCGTGCCAGTGCGTAATCTGTGCAAAAGATGTCTGATCAAGTCTAGCTGCTTCACTACAGCACAACGCACGGAATTATTTTAGGGTGGCAGTGAACTGCCGTCGCTAGTCGTTCGTGGCACGCGTGTCGAAGATTTCGCGAACAGTCTTGACCAGTTGCGTAACCGTAAACGGCTTCTGTAGAAATCCGAAATCCCGCTCGCTCGAGCGGACACGCTCCAGCAGCATGCGTTCGCTAAAACCGCTGATATACAAAACGCTCGTCTGCGGATAACGAGCGAGCATCTGCTCGACTAGCTCGGGGCCAATCGTTTCCGGCATGATGAGATCGGTGATCAACAACGATATTTGACCTGGGATGGAACTCGCAAGGCTCAACGCTTCGCTGGCAGAACTCGCCTCAAGAACATGAAAGCCATGCAGGCGGAGTGCTGCAGACGTAGATTGACGCACCCCCTCTTCGTCCTCAACTAACAGGATGACCTCAGATCCGCCACTGCAGTCAATCTTCTCACCCTGCACAGGAACGGGCGCAAGAGTGGATTTGGGAAACAGAATCCGTACCCTCGTCCCCGCGTTCGGTGTGCTTTCAATGCGGATTGCACCGCCACATTCTTTGACCACGCCGTAGACAACAGCCAAGCCAATTCCCGTTCCCTCACCAAATGGTTTCGTCGAATAAAACGGCTCAAGTGCCCGCGTGCGAACTTCTTCCGGCATTCCAACTCCTCTGTCGATAATGGCGAGCTCAACGTACGCGCCCGGCGGAATATCGAAATCAATTTGTTGCTCCTCCACAACGGTGTTTCGAGTTTCAATGGTTATTTCGCCTCCCTCCGGCATCGCATCGCGTGCATTGACGCATAGATTCACTAAAACCTGGTCCAGGTGGGTTGGATCGGCTTCGATGGAGGGTAGATCGGCGGCTAGCCGTAGATGAATCTGAGTTGAAGTCACCAGATGATCGAGCAACAACTTAGACTGCTGGATTATCTCGTTCAAGTTAATAACTTGGGTTGTCTGTACACCCTTGTTTCCAAACATCAGTAGTTGGCGGGTAAGTCGTCCCGCACGGCGCGCGGCATCGAGAATACCATTGGCCAAATCGCTCACTTGATCCGATGCGCCAACCATGCTTAATAGCTCAGCATAATTGTGTATCACCGTTAGCATGTTGTTAAAATCATGGGCTACGCCACCAGCCAGTCGGCCTATCGCTTCCATCTTCTGCGAGTTGCGCAGTTGTGCTTCCAACTGCCGGCTCCTAGTAATTTCCCAGAGTACACCCCGTAAAGTCGAAATCTCGCTTCCTGTTTGTACCACCTCCACGACGATCTGCAGCCAAATCTCATGACCCTCCGCGTGGATCATGCGACATTCCAATTGGTGAAAGAGCTCTGACGATTCCCGTAACTGTTCGAAGGCACTTCGCGCATCGCAGTCCAGCAAATGTTCTCTCCAGAAGCCGGCTTCGATCCATTTTTCGCGTGAATATCCGGAAAGTTGTTGGCACGGTCCGCTAAGAAAAGTGAAATCAAGCGTCTGCGGGTTGGCTTCCCAGGTTATCATTCGCGCTTGATTGAGGATGACGCCATTGCGTTCCTCAGCCAACTGCTTTTCATCCTCTAAAAATGCTTGTGCTTTAGAGGCAGCTACCATCCGACCAACTGTGCGGACAAAATCCAGTTCCACCGGACCCAAACTGTCGTGCGACTTCGAAGCCAGCGACATGACCCCCAACAGTTGATCGCCCAGCAGCAATGGAATGGCCACATAACATAGAAAACCTTGAGACCACAGGGCGTTGCCCTCCGGATGCAACTCCCTCTCGCTTGAATTCACGTATAGCAGGTCGCGAGACTGTGCGCAAACACCGCAAAGTAGCTCGCCATGTTGCAGCTTTTGAATTGCTTGAATGGTGGGCGGATTAAAGCCTGTGGCTATTTCGAGATGCAGCGCTCGATCAATGTTCGTATAGATCGCGAATGCTTGGCAACTCAAATGCTGGGAGAGCTTTTCCACCAGCGGAAGCCAGTCGATCAGATCTCGTTGAGTCATCGTGCTTTCAGCAAACTGGGCCAGAAGTTTCAAGCCCTCGATCTGCCAGGCTTGAGATTTTTCGAATTCCATGCGCCGCGTTACATCGCGACAAACCCCAATCAACCGCGAAGCCTTTCCATTACCATCCGTCAGCACCCGCCCGCAACTTTCCAGTACTCGCACTTCGCCGGACGAATGCCTTATCCGTTCGACCGACTGAAACGTACCACAGCTCTGAATTGCCGCCTGCACTGCTGCATGCACGGCAGCGCGATCTTCCGGCAATACGCGTTCCACAAACGCCTCTAGGGTTGCTGCAAATTTGCTCGAATCGAGACCGTAGATCCGGTAAAGCCCCTGAGACCACTGGACGCGATTTGACGAGATGTCCCAGATGAAACAACCCAAGTCCGATAGCGATTCGGCATAAGCTAGAAATTGCGAGCTAAACATTGCTTCATCAGCCGCCTGCGTTGCCTGACTTCGATCTTCAGGTTCGCTCGCTCGAACGGGCACCAGACGCAGTCCCAATTCAGGTAGTCGAAAACTCTCGAATCCACGGGGTTGACGTTCATCGAAATTCAGAACCGCGCTCAGTTGCTTGCCAATCAATCCTCCCAGATCGAAGCCTTTCGTCGTATCCAGTACATCCACCACACAATCGGTTGCATCGACTACCAAAAGGGCGAGTGGATTTCGATCAAATACGTTGTGGATAGAATTGTCGAACGACATGAATGACAAGCTCATGTTCGAATCTCGCTGGAAGTGAGTCGCTGTACAAAGCTAGCGTTGACACGTTATCGGGCGACTGGATTCTACTCGAGATTTGCCAGGTTAGGGCGATGAAGAGCTGGTAAAAGCGATCCTGCGGAAGAATAATATCCGCCCACAGGTGTCGTGTGGAGTTTACCGGACCCTTGCTGGATGGGCCAACCTTGGTGGACCCAAAAAATGATGGACGCAAAGCGAGGGCTCGTCTAACGCGCGAGATTCATCAACGGGAGAAGAAGGCCGTGTTACTTCTTGGCGCGAAAAGCAGCGTATTCTTCAGCTGTAATTACGCCGTCGCCATTGCCATCCGCTCCGACTGGCTTGATGATCATTTTCTCCCATTCATTGGCAGTTAGCTGACCATCGGCGTTGGTATCATACTTGCCAATTTGTCGTTTTGCCCAATCCATTTCCTCGCCGCCCATCGCGGCTGGACTCTTGGAGCCTGCTGAGGCCCCAGCTGAACTGGATGCCGACGAACTGGATGGAGCGGAAGAATTAGAACTCGAAGCGGTTAGCCCGCTGACGCGGGCACCTTCGGCGAGCGCTGCTAAGGTTTCGGAGGGGATAATGATACCGTCGCGGTTTAGATCCCATTTAAGAAATTCTTCCAAGGTTTCCTGGCTCCACGAACTGCTGAATTCGCTCATCAGTACCTGGCCATCCCCATCGACGTCGCTTCGCGCAAAGAAGTCGGGCAGTCCACTTACTTTCTCGGTAGCGGAGGAGGTTGAGCGGTAGCTTTTCGCATCTCCAAATCGATCCACAACGGCTGGCGCTTCCGCTTGCGGTTCGCTACGGTTCCAACCGCCTCGATCTCCACCGACTCCAATGCTGCTCGACCGCGATCGAGGGTCATTGTTGTTGGATTGCCGGCTGGCATCTGCAGCGCGGCGATTGGCGTAGCGTACCGCCATTTCAGCGACAGAGATTTTTCCATCGCGATTGCGGTCGTATTGCATTGGATCATCGGACCATCGTCCGGCTTTCAATTCGGCTTCGTCTAAGATGCCGTCCTTATTATTGTCGTAACGTTTCAGGCGATCTTCAGCTTCCTTGCGATCGCGCTCCTCTACTTTGACGCTGAAGACGGAGCTACCTGCACCAAAACCAGCGACCGGCAGCGGTTCCGCATCGAGCGT
>JBGSTP010000072.1:0-3481 GCA_041736515.1 Pirellulaceae bacterium | reverse complement strand
GGCTCGCATATTTTTTGCAACGCGCTCAGAAAGTTGTTTTAGTTCTGCGGACGTCGGGATGGAGAACATGGACAAACTGCCGTGATAGTGGTGCGAATTGAAGCCGGGGGCACCCGTCTCGGGCTCCGTCTTGGCAGCGATTGGCAACCCCTTGATATTAGCTACGAAGAGCTTGTCAAGCGCCGCTGCGTACTGTACGGCTCCGGGATACCAACCCACCGGGATCAGTCCTTCTAACTCAGAGCCCTGAGGCGGCCGAAACTCGACGACGGCAATTGCGTTATTGGAACCATTAGCAACGAACAGCTGTTCACCATTTTTTGAAAAAGCCATGGCGTTCAGACCCGCACCGAACAGGTCCGAAGGTTTCGCTTTAACCCAAATGGTTTCGGCAATCTGATCGTCGGCGACGCGGATCACTGTAAGGTTGTCGGCCGCCGCGTTGGCACAAACGACATACTGTTGATCGTTGGAAACCACTAATCCGCTGGCATGTAGTCCCGTGAGCAATTCGCGCGAGCGACCCGTGGAAAGATCAACGATACTCACCGAGCCCTCGCTGGCGATATGACGCACCGGGTCAACTCGCACTTCGGTTCCGCGACCGGCTGGTCCGGTTAGATCGCCTGCCTTTGGGCGGCGACCTCCCCAGTTGCTGACATAAGCTTTGCCTGACACCACCACGACGTCGTAGGGCGCGACACCGACAGGCCAAGATCGCAGCACTTCTCCGGTAGTCGTGCTGAGCTCGAAAAGCTGATTCGACAGATTGCCACACACAAACAACCGTTGATCGTCTGCCGAGAGAGCGATTCCGCTCGGGATTTCCTTTTCGCGTCGCGGAGCATTCGCATTGGGCAGAGGAATTGTATGGCTGGGCTTCACTATTCCCGATGCATCTATTTGAAAAACCTTAATGGATCCATTGACGTTGCTCAGATAGATCCGACGATCGTTCTTTGAAAAAACTAGTCCAGTGTAGCTAACCTGCGCGTTCTTGTCGGTCTCAACAGCCCCATCGTCATTGGCTGCTGTGGTTGTCGTTTCGCGCGCCGATTCGGCTGGCATTTCGATCTGTTGTGCAATATTGCCTGTGTGCGCATCGACGATGAGTAATTTGTTTGTTTTGCCTGAGATAGCCAGCCACCGACCGTTATGAGACAACGCCATCGCTTGCGGACGCAGGCCTGGCAATTCCAGTTGTTGACCGTAGGGCGTAAGCACTTGATTGACGGGGGTGACAATGCGTCCGTCCGCGCCACGTCCGACTGGAGAATCGTCGCGAGCGCTGGCTGCTGGCGGATTCAATTCCTGAGCGCCTGCGGCCGCTGGGTAACTTTCGCAAACCGCCACGAAGAACAGAATCCAACTAAACTTTGAAGCAAAATTGGACGTCATCTTATCCCTCTTACGTGAGCTGGTTTTCTCAAGGCAGTTTGCCCCAGTCGTTGGCCCTGCCGAGGCAGGCCCGTTGAGAGGCAAGACCAGAAATTGGTCGCCAGACTATTGTTCCATGCCGATTCGAATACGTCGGTATTCCATCTGTCCGCGATCGCCCTCGAGTCCAATGGGGCCAGTGTCGGGTAGCTTGAAGTCCGCTTCGATCACTTCGCCATTGCACGTGCAGTACGCGGAATTGCCGCGCACGCGCACTACCAGTTCATTCCAGTCGCCCGCGCGGTAATTCTTCAATTCCTTGTAGGGGCCCGCCAACAGATAGTCGCGGCATTGTAGTTGCGGTTGACGAATGAATACACCACTGTCCGCATTGGGGGTGGCGCGGAATTCCAGCTTTAAAGTGAAATTCTCTGAGAATTCACGGTTCGTCCACAATTGTTGGATTCTGCGACCCTCGCTGGGTGTGGTCACTACCAGTCGGCCATGTAGGGCGCGGTAGCGTCCATCGGGGGTTTGTGTACTACCAGCCAAATCGATTTTCTCTTTGATGATGGGCCAAGCAGGAGCTGTTGGATCGCGCTGGCGCATGCGTTGGGCTTGAGCAATCTGTTGTTCTGTTGAGGGAAGTAGGCACCAGCCAGTTAAATCATGTCCGTTGAAAAGGCTTTCGTAGCCGGCTTCTATTTCAAAATCGTCTGCAGAAGTTTCGACAAAGCCAAGCGTAGCTAAAACAGGTTGCAGAGCCTTGGCCCACATCTGATATCCGCGTTCGTTGGGATGCAACAGATCGGGAAACTCCTCCAAGCGAGCATCGCCTGTCGCGGCATCGGCAAAGAGGGTCCATGTATCCAGCAAGGTCACTTGCGTGTCGCCCTTTATCGACGACGAGAACAGCGCATTGACGGCTTTGATCTGGTCCGCTGATCGCTTTTTCTTGCTCGAACTCGGAAAGACTTGGCAAACAATGATTGGCATGTTGGCGTTGTGCGCCTTGAGAGCAGCCACAATGGACTTGAAGTTCGCCGCGATTTGTTCGGGCTCTGCCCCCTCCTCCAAGTCATTAGTGCCCATCAGTAGCACCACGCCGCTGGGGTTCAGAGACAATACGTCTTCGGACAATCGAATCAGCATTCCTCGAGTAGTGTCGCCACTGATTCCTCGGTTGGCCTTTTTGACGCCAACAAAACTGTCTTGAAAATTCTCACCCCAACCCTGCGTTATAGAATCGCCTAGGAACACCAGAGCATGCTGATCTTCGGCAATGCGTTGGGCCCATCCACTGCGTTTGTTTTGCCACAGTTTTTGAAACCACTCGTATCTCCGCAGCGGTCCTGTGCCTGGCAATCCTTCGTCGTTAACTGGCATCGCAAAATCTGGCGTAGATTTCGTTTTCTCATTCGATTTCTCCTGCGCCCAGGCGATGGGACATGCGTTGACCAGTGCCAACAGCAACGCAAGACGGAAGCTCAGCGAGTGGAATTTGATTTTCATGATGGGTCCATAAACTTCGAATAGGGCCAGGAATCAAGACTGGGGAGGTAGGGCCCTATTTTAGCCATTTTTCGCCAATCTTCGGAAACGATCTTGTCAAATTCGTTCTCTACTCAGTGAAACGGACCTCGTACTCCTACTCGATCGGAGCGGCCATTCGCGTACGAGACGAGCGGTGAGCACAATCTATTAGTATTTCTTCGTGGACGGTGATTACACCTACTAATCCCTCCGCGCTCTCCGCCTCTCCGCGTTTTAAAGTTTTCTCCGCCGCTTCGAAGCCCTGATTATTTTTAGCGACAGGAGAGATCAAACGCGGAGGAACGCGGAGGAACGCGGAGTTTTTTGGGCTACCAAGGACTGGGACCTCGATTCATTAACGATGGGGTGACGCTTCGACAGGAGATTAAACGCGGCGCGGAGAGCGCGGAGTTTTGTAAGCCATCTATTAGCATTTCTTTGTGGCAGGTGATTACACCTACTAATCCCTCCGCGCTCTCCGCCTCTCCGCGTTTTAAAGCTTTCTCCGCCGCTTCGAATCCCTGATGATTTTTAGCGACAGGAGAGATCAAACGCGGAGGAACGCGGAGGA
>JBGSTP010000068.1:0-57194 GCA_041736515.1 Pirellulaceae bacterium | reverse complement strand
GAACTTTGTTCTTCTCTTGGTAAGGCTTGAGTGCCACTGCAGCACCGCTGACTAGTAGCGAGCAGACAATGCACAGGGTCAAAGACACTAGGAGCGTGTTGGCAATGGAATCTTTAGGCGGCATAACGGGCTGCCCTCCGCTTGATGTTGGCTTGGACTACGAAGTAGTCGATGAGTGGAGCAAAAACGTTACCAAACAAAATGGCAAGCATGATACCTTCAGGAAATGCTGGATTGATGGCGCGAATCAATATCGTCATCGCTCCGATCAAAGCCCCATAAAACCACTTTCCAGTTTCAGTCATCGAAGCGCTAACTGGATCGGTCGCCATGAATACAGTGCCGAACGCGAAGCCACCAATCACAAAGTGCCACCACGGTGGAACCTGGAACATCGGGTTCGTGTCGCTACCTACGATGTACAATAGCGATGAAAAGGCTAGAGCTCCTACGCAGACACCAGCCATGATGCGCCAAGAGCCGATGCCAGTGGCAATCAATATCGCGGCTCCAATCATACAGGCAAGAACACTGGTCTCTCCCATCGAACCGGGGATTGTTCCCAGAAACGAACTCCACCAGGAAATTGCCATTTCTTGTCCACCGCTAGTAACGATGTGTTGCAACGATTCCATCGGGCTTGAGTAAATCGCTAAATCAGAGGCTTTTAACTGACCGAGTTGCCCCAAGGCAGTTGCCCCAGAGTAGCCATCGACTTTCCCATCGCTCACATACTTCGCGGCAGTCCAAACTCGATCGCCGCTGATCTGGCCTGCATAGGCAAAATACAGAAAGGCGCGAGCCGTAAGCGCAGGATTAAGGAAGTTCCGACCGGTACCGCCAAAGATTTCCTTGCCGATCACTACGCCAAACATGATGCCTATCGCAACCTGCCACAAGGGAATATCGGGTGGCAGTGTCAATGGAAACAACAGCCCCGTGACAAGAAAACCCTCGTTTACCTCATGTCCGCGAATACAACTGAACACCACCTCGCTGAGACCGCCGGCGGTCATACAGACGATGTAAACGGGTAGGAAGTAGATGGCTCCGTACACAAAGTTATCGAGAAAGCTTCCGGGATTGTGTCCGAGACCCAACATCGCATGGAGCGTCTGGTGCCAATCGAAGTAAGGCTCCAGTCCAGCTGCTTGCAGCCGCTCAATAGCTATGTTCGCTTGATAACCGGTGTTCCAGAATGCCATTAACACACAGGGAACCAGCGCGACGACTACCATCGTCATCATGCGCTTCAAGTCCAAAGCGTCGCGAATGTGCGTTAGCCCCTTAGCGACATGTCCGGGCGTAAACAGAAACGTATCCCCCGCTTCGTAAAGAGGATAAAGCTTTTCCAGCTTCCCTCCTTTGTCGAAAAGCGGATGCATCTTATCGAGCATGTTGCGCAAAAACTTCATCGAAACACTAACCTTCTTTCTCGATCTTGAGCAAATTATCTCGCAGTATTTCGCCGTACTCATATTTGCCCGGGCAAACAAAAGTACACAGCCCTAAATCTTCTTCGTCTAATTCCAGACAGCCCAATTGTTGAGCCGTTTCAGTGTCTCGGGAAATCAAGGAACGGAGCAAAGGTGTCGCTATTAAGTCCAATGGCATGACCTTCTCATAAGTTCCAATGGGAACCATGGCTCGTTCGCTACCGCCAAGACTAGTTGTTAACGGGAACTTTTTCGGGCTTCGCCAAGCAGCAGCAAACACGCGAGTAATTGAATATTTATCAAATCCCGGCATTTGCCAACCCAAAAACTCGCGCTCCGATCCCTCGCGGAGACAGGAGACCTGCAAGTGATAGCGCCCCAGATATCCGATCGGCTCTTGCAAAACACGACCACACAAAATTGAACCCGAGACCACGCGGTTGTCACCAGGGTGAAGTTCGCCATCCACCAACTCAGACAACGAGGCACCAAGCTGCGTACGAATCAGCCTCGGCGTTTTCACGGCCGGTCCAGCTAGCGAAATAATTCGCACAGGATCGAGCCGACCGGACAATAAAACTCTACCAATGGCGATCGCGTCTTGATAATTCAGATACCAATTCACCCTTCCGGTAGTAGCCGGCTTTAAAAAATGCATATGGGTCCCGGACAAACCTGCAGGATGAGGTCCGTCGAACTCCGCCACGCTAACTTTCCGCATCGTTTCGCCGGGAACATGCGATTTAGGAGCGCGGCATACATAAACGTTTCCATCCGTCAGCTTACCCAGTGCTTCGACGCCCGCTTTAAACTCTTCCACATGCTCGGCCACAATCGGCCCTGGATCGGCAGCCAATGGATTGGTATCCATCGCATTCACGAAGATCGCTTGCGGCCGGGAGTTTGGCGAAGGTACTTTACTGAACGGACGAGTACGAAGACTGGTCCACAAACCCGAGGTTGTCAGTTGCTCGACTATCTTGTCACGGTCCAAAGAGGCAATTTGCCCTGGATCGTAGCTGGCGAATGCCCGACTTTTTTGCTCGCCGTCTTGGGCGATAATCAACGACTGGAAGCGGCGCTTTTCAGCACGATTGATCGACAACACCTTGCCGCAAACAGGCGACGTAAACAATACGCCTTCGGTTTTCTTGTCCGAAAACACTGGTTGGCCTAGTTCGACGCGATCGCCTTCCGAAACAAGCAACGTCGGCCTCATACCGACATAGTCGTCAGCCACAATTGCGACGCGCGAGACCTCTTTGCTATCGATGCGTTGTGCGGGCTCACCCTCGATCGGAATCGCCAGACCTCGTCCGATTTCGTACCGTTCGACCATTGTTACTCAGCCTCTGCTACTTCTATTACTCAGGTACTTCTGTTACTCAGGCGGTTAGCTGCCAGCGGATGCCCAGTCTTCAGTTTTTCACTGAAATCTAACTACTTTGTGAAATGTTTCACAAGCTTGGTCCCAAAATAATCCCGCGGCAAAATGTTCGCTCGCGGGATGACACTAGGTACCGGTACGGAGGTAGTGGTGCAAGCCCAAGTTTTCCGTACCCGCGTTTTCAGGGTTCTCTAATGATTACGTGTCGACGGCAATCTGACAACGCCAGTTAGGGCACGATCCATCCGCTTTTCTCTCACATACAGCCGCCCCAACCAAAAGACGCATTGTGGCTCGGTTGTCCCAACCGAGAAAAAGCACATTGTGGCTCGGTTGTCCCAACCGAAGTAACGAACATTCCAGTTCGGTTTTCCTAACCGCGCGAGCCAACTTATTCCTTCACCGTACGAGTCTCGGTACGAGACGCTTCGTAGATTGCTTGAGCCTCGTTGGCAGGGCCATCCCAGCCCAGGTCGCGCAAATACTCGGTACGAGTCTTTTGAAACCACGAGTTATTTAGCTGTCCACCATGGTTTTCAAGCAGTGCTAGTGCGCGCCCATGCCAATGGTCGCGTTTTAGCATTATTGTCTCCAGCAAAATAAACTCGGGACGTTCGTGTGGCACGATTTCTTTTAGCTGCCGACAAACGCCTAGCAGCTCGCCTTCGGTTTCTTCTTTTTCGCCCTCCTTGAAAGGTGTTTTGGCGACCACTTCAGGAATCGTCCTGTAGTAAAGCGCGCGACCCCGGCGGTACAACGTAAAGGCCTGCGCGCGCTCACGCACCTCAGCTTTCAGCTCCTGCCCCTCACCATTCAAGAGCGCCAAAACTCTCGACGCGGCCTGGGCGATTTCGCGAGGATAGGTGGCGCGATACTGGCTTTGGTCAAGCCAATGCAAATGCAATTGGCGGATTCCTAAGTCGTCTGGGTGTTTGGTGAGTAGTTCCTGCAGCTCGCGGGTATCAACGGATGTTGGCTTCGCATTGTTGCCAAGCAGTCGTTCACGCAAGTTTGCGGCCAAGTCAAGGGGGTCCAGCATGGGTTCGACTAGCAATTTAACTGGTTGCGATGGCCACAGCGGGTCTTTCGTAAGGCTGCCCGGGGTCCAAACTTCGAGCCATTTCGCTTGACTCTGAAGTTCCTGTTTAAGTTCCGGCGATATGTTCGCTTGACTCAATTGCTGCTGAAGCACCGCCAGCTGTGTTTCCCGCCACTTAGATAGCGAATTTCCCTTCGAAAGGACTCGAAGCTGCGCTTGAGCGGCGGAGCTCGATAGGACAATGCATAGCGAAAAAGCGGCTATCAAGCGACTGAGAGGGGGAAGACGGAGATTGAACATTGTTGGTCACTGGGGGATCGCGGGCGAAAAAAAACGGCTTACGTCACGCCGAAACAGGCAATGTTGCCGCGCATTTTAGTCGCTTTAGTTTGCAACAAGCACCGCAGAGAAAAAAAGTGGATGGCTTTTTCAGTTCGCACTCCTGGTTTTCGGCTTTAGGGCAGCCAAAAAACGTCCTGTTATGTGCCAGGTCGCGGGCCACTAAAATAAATGCTCCGCTAGAATAGCGGAAAATAAGAAAATGTCGGCTTCGGGATGCCGAAGTTGCGGTCTATGAAGTTGTCCTGGCAGTCGCAATTTAGCGACTGCCTATTTTTCTCAAGGAATTTTTCGATGAAAGCTTTGATGCGTGGCTTGCTTCTCTCCCTCGCTGTTTGCGTTTTGGGCTGCCAACCTGCGACTCCCGAACAGGAGACAGCCAAAGCCGACGCCAGTGAAGTGGATTCGCATGCGGGACACAACCATGGCGACCACGACCTCGGGCCGCATGGTGGCCACCTATTGCACTTAGAGCCAAGCGGTGTGCATGCCGAGTGGACGCACGATGATAAGAATAACCTGATTACCGTGTACTTGGATGATTTTGACGCGAACAAAATCTCCGGTGCAAAATTCGTGGCAAAAATAGGACAGGAAACGCAGGAGTTCCCGCTAACTGCGGACGCTGGAGCGTGGACAATTAGCAGCAGTGAACTCATGACGCACATTAATATGAAAGAGGCGGCTGAGGTGAGCTTTGTCGTAACCGACGATCAAGGCAGCCACAGCAGCAAGATCGAAGCGCACGACGAACACCACCATTAATGTCCGTGCCACCGTCGCCAGACGGTGGACAGGAAACCGTTGAACATCGCTTGAGCGGCCAACCGCTTGGCAGCGGTAGCTACGGCCGCACAAGAATCGTAGCCACCGTCGCCAGACGGTGGACAGGAAACCGTTGAACATCGCTCGAGCGGCCAACCGCTTGGCAGCGGTAGCTACGGCCGCACAAGAATCGCAGCCACCGTCGCCAGACGGTGGACAGGAAACCGTTGAACATCGCTCGAGCGGCCAACCGCTTGGCAGCGATAGCAACGGCGCTCAAGGCACGGCGACCACCGACTGGGACGCGAGTCATTTTCTTTAACCAACGATCCGAGAGCAAGCTTCTGTGAACTCCAAAATGCGATTTCTTTTGCTGATGACTGTTGGCTGGTTGGCATCCCTGGCTGCAGTAGCCCAGGATCCGAAGCAACCGAATGCCAAGGAGCTGCGGTCGAAGCCCAATTTCGTGGTCTTGTTTGCGGATGACTTGGCCTACGCAGATTTGCACTGCTTTGGCGGTGAACACATGGTGACACCAAATCTTGACCGCATGGCCCGCGAGGGTATGCGACTTACCAGCTTCTATGCATCTCAGGCTGTCTGTAGCGCATCGCGATGTTCGTTATTGACGGGCTGTTATAACGTGCGGTTGAGCATACTCGGGGCGCTTGGTCCGGGCAGTAAGACTTGCCTAAATCCGGATGAACAGACCATCGCTGAGGTGCTCAAGCCGCAGGGCTATCGAACGGCCATCTTCGGCAAGTGGCATTTGGGAGATCGCGATGTTGGGTTGCCAACTCGGCATGGCTTCGACGAGTATTTTGGCCTGCCCTACTCAAACGATATGTGGCCCTATCACCCTACCTCGCGAAATTTTCCACCGCTGCCTTTGTTCGAGAACGAAAAGGTAATCAATAGCAACGTCACGGCCGAAGACCAGCAATTCCTCACGCGTTGGACCACAGACCATGCGGTTGATTTTATTAAACGCAGCAAAGACGATCCGTTTTTTCTGTATGTGCCCTACAGCATGCCGCATGTGCCAATATACGCATCCAACAAGTTTGCCGGCTCGACCGGTAAGGGGTTGTTTACGGATGTAGTGGCGGAGATCGATGGGAGCGTCGGCGAAATTATCAAGACGCTAGAGGATCTCGGTTTGAGCACAAACGCCATGGTTTTTTTCACGTCGGACAATGGACCTTGGTTGGCTTATGGAGATCATGCGGGTTCCGCCGCGCCCTTGCGCGAGGGAAAGGGGACGGCTTGGGAGGGTGGGCAGCGCGAGCCCACGATCGCTTTCTGGCCGGGTAGGATTTCTCCCGGTTCAATATGCGATGAAGTTGCAGGTACGATCGACATGCTGCCGACGATTGCCAACCTGGCAGGCGCTAAACTACCCGTAAAGGAAATCGACGGATTGGATATATGGCCGTTATTGGCAGGGCATACAGCAGCTAGGAGCCCCCATGAGGCATTCTATTACTATTGGGGAAGAGAATTGCACGCAGTGCGCAGCGGTCCTTGGAAGCTACATTTTCCGCACCAGTATCGCAGCCTCAGCGGCGAGCCTGGGCAAGGTGGCAAGCCAGGGCCCTACCATCAAGTAACTTGCGGGCTCGAACTCTACAATCTTGACCAAGACATCAGCGAAAGTCGCGACGTTGCCGCGGAGCATCCACAGGTGGTTCAACGCCTTACGCAGCTCGCCGGGGCGATGCGAGTTCGCTTGGGGGATGAGCTAACGAAAACAGTTGGGACAGATGTCCGCGAGGCCGGCCTTCTGCCCTAAAGTGCCGAAGCAGCAGAACATCGCGACCTTGTCGGCTGAGTTTTCCCGCTTGGAAGATTTAAGAAGCATCTGTATACGGGCTATCACCGCTAGCTCGTCAACCACTTTTCAAGCAGGGTTTGACTTCTATTAATCCACAAACAGTTTGGGAAACCTTAGATGGCTAGCAATGCCGTCGGTACTTGTGTGTCATCTGGGGTAGGTCTTCCAATTCGCGACGTTAGATAGCTCGGCCAAAAATCGACTGCATTTTCGATGGCTGAACCGCGAATCTGCGTAGGAGTTTTTCGCCTTCGGGATATACTTCAGTCGAGTATCTATTAATTCGGCCCGCTTTCTAGGACTGTCGTGTGGGCTTTCAAGGCGTTTTGTCCTTTCTCGAACCAGGACTTCTTTATGCAATTACCCGTCTTGGGCGAAGCCGCTACCGCAGATCGCTTTTTGACATCGCTGCCGCCAACTTGCGGTCCCACTGGGCCAATTGCGGCGCGACCATTGCCTATGTCGATGGAAGAAGCACGAAATCGTGGTTGGGAGGAACTTGACGTCGTCATCGTTACCGGGGACGCATATATCGATCATCCCAGTTTCGCCATGAGCATTTTAGGACGAGTGCTGGAGGCTGCGGGATTTCGCGTGGGCATCATATCGCAGCCGAATTGGCACAGTTGCGACGACTGGAGGCGGTTCGGCCGTCCAAAGTTGTTCTTCGGTATCAGCGCCGGCAATATGGACTCGATGATCAACCACTACACCGCCAATCGCAAAGTTCGCAATGACGATGCTTACTCGCCTGGCGGGAAAATCGGATTGCGGCCCGATCGGGCAACACTCAGCTACTGCCAACGCGCGCGAGAAGCTTTCAAGGGCGTGCCGGTCATTGCGGGCGGCGTGGAAGCCTCTTTGCGACGCCTTGCCCATTACGACTACTGGAGCGACAAAGTCCGCAAAAGCATTCTGCTGGATAGTAAAGCCGACTTGGTTGTATTTGGCATGGGGGAAAACGCGATCGTCGAGATTGCAAGTCGCTTGCAAGCAGGCGAAACAGTCAAAGACCTTCGCAACATGCGCGGAGTGGCTTACGCGCTGGGGGCTTCGGAGTTGCCACCGGAGGACGCATTGCAGTTACCGAGTTTCGATCAGGTCGTTGCTGACAAGCTCCAGTTTGCTGAAGCTACGCGAATCATTCATCATGAAACCAACCCGTACAACGCCAAGAAGCTAATTCAGTGGCATGGCTCTCAAGCCGTAGTTGTCAATCCGCCGCAACTCCCGATCTCGGAGCTGGCCATGGATCGAATTTACGGACTGCCCTACACACGGCAAGCGCATCCGAGCTACCAAGAGCCCATTCCGGCCTTTGAAATGATTAAGGACTCGGTCACCATTATGCGCGGGTGCTTTGGCGGTTGTACGTTCTGCTCGATCACAGCCCATCAAGGCCGCGCGATTCAATCGCGTAGCAAAGCCAGCATCATTGGCGAAATTGAGAGCATGGCCAAGGAAAAGAAGTTCAAAGGTACGGTAAGCGATATCGGTGGCCCGACCGCAAATATGTATCAGATGAAATGTACTCGACCCGAAGTAGAAGCAGCATGCCGTAGGCAATCTTGTGTGCATCCCAAGATTTGTAAACTGCTGGGTGTTGATCACAAACCGGTCATTGAATTAATGCGCGCTGCCCGCGAAGTTGCAGGAGTCAAGAAGGTGCTGGTTGCCAGCGGCATCCGCATGGACTTGGCTCGTCAAAGCCCCGAGTATATTCGCGAATTAACTCAACATCATGTTGGCGGCCATTTGAAAGTCGCGCCAGAACATGTGGATCCCGATGTGCTGTTCAAGATGCGCAAGCCCGCCAACGACGACTTTGAGTTCTTCTCGGAAGTCTTTGAACAGGAGTCGAAAGCGGCTGGCAAGAAACAGTATTTGATTCCTTATTTTATCGCCAGTCATCCAGGCAGCGATTTGGAAGCCATGATCAATCTGGCTGTTTTCCTCAAACAAAACGGCTACAAACCAGATCAAGTACAAGACTTTATCCCAGCACCGCTCGACGTCGCCACATGCATGTATTACACGGGCATCGATCCCTTCACAAAGAAGCCTGTTTTCATCGCCAAGGGGCTACGCGATCGCAAGACACAACGTGCTCTTATGCAGTTCTTCAAGAGCGAGAATTATTTTGAAGTCCGCGATGCATTGCGTTCTGCTGGTCGCACCGATTTGATTGGCGACGGTTGCGACTGTCTTATCGCTTCCACACCACCCAAAGAGGCGCTACTGCGGCGCCGCAAGGATGCGAATGCTCGCTTTCGCGGTGAGTATGTGCACACCATTCCCGGTGCCAAAGATGCCGCGGCGGATGCGCAAAACCCGGGTAAGAAACAACGCCGGCCGCGCAATTCCAAAGGCTATCGTCCGGGTAGGAAGGGTGCGCAGTAGCTCTCTAAATTTGCTGCTGCGGCAACCACTTTAATCGACGGCTGATACATTGATTTACTAGAACAACCAGCCGTTATCGCCCTGCCGCTCCCCGAGCAAACCGGACTGTCCCAATCTCGGTTTGGCGTCGAACTTTTGGTTTCATTCTTCGTAGATCGATGGGAATTGAAGCCCGGCCATCCGGAGATACGCCGAAAGTATCCCACGATGATGAGCGGAATGACTGAAAACCCATTTTCGAATGCAATCTCCTTTGTTCATCGTGAACAGAGTCTGTCCTCCCATCTTCAACGACCACGGTTCATACATCACGGAATCCGGTACACCTCGGAGAGAATTAACTGCCGTTTGGGTATTCTCGTCGAACAAATCCAACATTTGGCTTGTGTTAGTCATCGCCGGCGCGACGTAAGGTTGTTCGCCAATCGGCGCGATATCCCATTCGCTCTTACCCACAATGCCAGGCGCCAAGCTTGAACACAAAAAGGGATCCGGTTTGGTATGGGCTGGCCCAGTCGACTCTTTTTCTCCTACCAACCTGCACGCAACCAAACAATAACTTTCGGCCATCTGGGCTTCACGACGTGACCGCAGAAGTTCTGGATACTGCATCTCGGGTGATTGTAGCGATTTTTTGTGCCTCCGGTGTATGGAATCTGGATTCAATTTGGCCGGACCAATCGTTGCGATAGAGGGCTGCGTCGTGAGCGACATACAAGTTGTATTCATCCGCAGCAAACGAAATTTTGAAGAACCGAGGGTCGTCGAAAGCAGTGTTAATCATTCGTCTTCGTCCACGGAAGGCGATGATATGATTTTCAGATACAGCAATTGATCCAGCGAACCACTGGCGTTTCCAATTACATGCACGACCGGGCGCACGGAAGTTCCGAAGCGTGACTGAGCAGAAAAGATTTTCGCAGACGAGTAAACGATCATCTGGCGGCATTAGTGCGTCCGCCTCGACTGGCAAGCGACCAATCCCAAGCATTCGAAGTACGTTCATAAGTCTCAAACCTCAAGTTTGAGTTTCAATTGGATAACGACTCACCATTGCCAGCAACGTCGCCACCGCAGCTCCATTGATCGTTTGGTTCGGACTTCTTTGGCGGCACTTCAGTCGAGCTTCCAGCAGTGTTCGTTCGGCGGCTTTCGCGCATCCCTTAGTCATTTGGCTTCCGCAGCCCTGAGTTTGTTTATCGCCTTCAGTACATTTGCTCGGTTCTTGCCGGTGATCATCCATGCGGGTAGCGAGCTAGCCAGGGTCGAATTCCTTATGCCTCTTTCAATCGCTTCTGCTTCGGGCAGGCCGATACGATGAGCCGCACAGACATACAAAGCAAGAAACGCTAAATGGGAGTAGTTGTATGCCCACAGCGTCTGTCCGCAGCAAGGAGTCTGGAGCCATAGTTTGTATGCGAAGATCCAATCCACTGGTTCACGGTCTGACCAGCCGCCTAGTGTTCCATCCTTCGTCGATCCACATGCTGGACAACAAAAACGGGCACGCCATGGATGAACTTCCGCGTCTGCCTCGAATCGGATCACGTCTGCACATGAATCGCATCTCGGGCATCGAACCATGAACCGGTCTGTGAAATCATGAATCGACGTCCTGCAATCTTGATGCCAATTGTTCATGTTCTTTGCTAATAACGGCAGGGTTAAGTGTCCGGCACCTCCGCATTGTCCGGCTCCCAAAATATTGTACCAAGTCAATGAAGTTCAGTCGGATGTGCCTCAATGCAGAATTCTACTGAAAGGCTTCCGATTGTTGTGGAATCTAATTTCGAAAGCTCAGCTTCGCAGGAGTTAGGCGCGACGCCTTAGCTCTGCCGATTCCGTTTTGATTGATTGCGAAGTCACGCTATTTGACGGGAGTGGGTCCTGGGGGTGTCCAGTCCCCCTCGATGACTTCCGTCGCAGGCAGGTAAAGGCGTATTGTGTAGTTCCAGCCTTCAACAATCGGAAGGTAGTTGTCCGCGCTCGGATCACCTCCGAAATGGATGGTCATGCCACCGTCTGCATTCCGCTTCCCGGTCACGTTGTTCATCGAGTAGGCGTTCTGTTCATTGGGTGTGAAGAATCCGTCCTTGTTGTAAACCGTCACAGACCAGAAACCGCCGACGGGAACATCCTTCGGCATCATGAGCGTGTAGGCGGTCTTGCCGTCATTCATCTCGGGGACAACGTTGACGTACGTCGCACCACGCGGCGGGTTACCGCCCCAGCCGGAGGAACTCGCCATCAGGTGAACTATAGGGTCCACCTGACCCTTCCCTCCGAATCCGTCCGACAGATCGGAAAGCCTTGCCGCCAGAAGGTTGAGATCTTTGCGAGTTTGCTCAAACGTGGTCATGTCCCAATCCGGCAATTCCAGTTTGCCTAGGGATGCCTGCTTGATCTGGATTGCATCCTGCAGGGCATGGGCCGCCTTCATGTCGTCAGGGTCATTTGGATCGGCAAAGGTCCGGAAAAGAGCCATCGCGTAGCGAGTTTCCACAGAGTCCATGGTCAGCGTGACTTCACCGCCTCCGTGCTTGAGTACAGGCATGTAATGATCCTGGCTGATGACAAGCAGGGACTGAAAACGATTGGGAGAGTTGGGCTTGATAATCGTCACGGGGGACATGAGATCGAGCACCACAGCGGAATACAGCGTGTCGCGGTTACCGCGGATAGTCGTCTGGTTCTCGACGGAGTAAGGCTCGCGCAGGTGGAGCATCTTTCCGATTCCTCCAGCCTTTTCTGCGTACCCCTTGAACTGCAGATCGCTCTCGGCGCGAATGTAATTCTTGATGGTGACAGGAATGTTGTCCGCAAAGACGGAAGCGGGAATGGTTGCGGCCAAAGCGGCTACTGCCAGGATGGTTGTTTTCATAGTGGTGTTTGTATGGAATGATTTCTTGGTAGAACGGCGGCGGTAACGGGGTTCGCAGGTTCGACATTTTAGCAAGATGGACAGGCTCGCGATGGTTCAGGGCTCGGACATCGGGCTTCGTAGAGTGTGCGGTGTTGGCGTGCCCTACTAAGGCCGTCGCGATTCGACAAACAACATCCAAAGGCCAACCGCAGGAGCAGCGAAGAGCACGATCAGTATTACGATCGGAGAGGATGGCCAGTTCATTCTGGCTCGCACAGACCAAGTTATTGGAATCGTGAAGGCAAGGACGCAAATCAATGTTACTATGCCGGAAAAAACGCGATGTTTGCACGGCGAAGCCAAAGTCAACACAGCCGCCGCCATCGTCACGGTAAAGCAAATCAACGGCACGATCGCCAAACTAGCTTGGCCGAACCCGATTAGGAAACAGGCGATGATCACCATCCAAGCCGAACAACCAAGCGAACCGCCAAAACCCACTGTCAGCATTTTATCGAGTTTGCGCAAAGTGAGCGGTTGGATTTATTGATGTGTTCTTTGCATTGTGCCAGTTGGTTCTGGGGGGCGGCTAGGCATCGTCTTCGCCCGATAACGCCGGGAAAACGGAGCCGCGTGAGTTGATAATTTAGCAAAAGTTGATCGGCCATCGCGACTTCCGTTCTTGGTTCGCCATTCTTAATGGCGGATCCGCGACAAACTACGCGAAGCCGACTTGGCCGACTACTTTCGGAGGTCGGAGGGGCAAGTCGAGTTGGTTGACGAGAATGGGAATCGGTTGGGGATAGTTCGACGTCCTCCGACGGAAGAAGAAGTTCAGGCTGCCAAGTCGCGCATGGGAGCTGGACCAAAGGTCGCATTCGATGAACTGATCGCCAGGGTGGAGTCGTTGTGACTGCGGCCAACCAACGTTGACTTCAGAAACCGCGCGGCCCGCGGCTCCGGTTGAACCGATTGTTCGTGGAACTCTTATCGTTTTTTTGAGTCATGTGTTGCCATGCCTAAGCGGCTGCCACAATCCGATGGTATTGCCTTCGCTGTCCTTGACCTGAGCATAAATTCCCATGTTTGGAATCTCGTGTGGCCCCAACACCTTCGAACCGCCTGCGCGTTCCACATCCGCTATTCGCTGTTCACATGATGCGACCTCAATCACAAGGACAGGCGAGTTGCTGCCGCCCTCTTCACCGCGAGGGTACATCCCGCCATTGATCCCGCCCGGTTTGCTTGGCATGAATTGGTCGTCGACAGGAGTTGTAATCACGAACGAATAAGGCATGTCTCCCGGAGCATCCGAGATCTGCCAACCGAAAACAGTTTGGTAAAACGTTGCAGCCCGTTGCTTGTCAGCGAACGGTATCTCGAAGTGGCACACGCGATCCATGGTTTGACCTTCACGTTGAAATTGATGAGGGTAACTTGATTCGACGAACGTTTGAAATTATGAGGTTGCGGCCCAGTGACGTGCCATCAGAAAACTCGCGTCCCCCGCAACTCGTGTGCATGTACGCCCAGCATGGGCGTGATCTTATCGGGTGCAAGTCCCGTGTGTTAAGTTCCAGTCTTTCGATAAGGGAGTCATCTTACCAGATGGATAGCTCGTAAGTAAGCAACACGGGGTGAGGGTAACTGCGGTGAGACGACAAACCGAGGGGAGGAAGCCTGCGATGTCACGGATTTGGAACTCTCCAGGTGAAATAGTCCTGTTGCTGGTCCGAAATGAGACATCCCACCAAGACCCGCCAGGTGACGAACAGAAATCACATCTGAGGCCGACGGCTCCAGGCTTTTATCAAAACTGGCCCACGATTAGGCGACAACTGCTAGAAGGGACTTGCGAACCGGGAGCTTCTCGACGTAAATCCATTCCAAAGAAAGATGGCGGTGACCGAAAAAAAGAACTCACCGTTTTGATTCAATAGTACCTCAACCCATGGCTCAGAGTTTGCATAGGTCCGTAAGATGACCGAGCAACCAACGTGCTCCGCTTCCGGTCCTTCGGCCCAGCTCTATCCAAGGGAATGCGTCGGTTGACAGTTGTGCTTTTAGGTCAGGCATTGCATCAGTCCGATAACGACGGCGATCAGGTCGTCGCAGGAAGTGATTGATTAGCAAAGTGAGGCCGCCACCGCGACTGACGTTTTGCATTGTTTTTGGGCTCGCATTTTCCCAGTATGTACGTACCCAAAATGGTAGCACCATTCTATTGCATCGTAACGCCAAGCGACTTGACGGACGTTGTCGCCATACGGAGTTCGTAGCATTGCGTTCGGCCCCATTTCGCCAAGCCTACGCTCGTACCACGCAAATGCATGCGAATCTTGCGTGTCGTTGTGCCGCATAAAGATCAAGCTCACCTGCACGGCCACTTCACAGAAAGCAACGCAAAGCAGACCACATGGCTGGGTCAGCTGCAGCGCCGGGTTCGGCAGCCTTGCTTGGCCGCCCACGAGGGCCGGAGGACAAACTCGGTAGCCCTACCCGTCGGGTCAGCCGCGAGAAGCGTCGAGTACATCCCGCACTCGCCGGGCGAGAGAGAGCGGGGTAAACGGCTTCTGGATGAACCAGTCCTGCGCCGCCTCCACCCCTGACCGAATGACTGCGTCGTCGGTGTACCCGCTCATGTACAGGACGCGAACCTCGGGCCGCTGGCCGCGGACCCCCTCGGCCACTGCCCGCCCCCCGAAGTCCGGCATGACCACGTCGGTCAACAAGAGGTGGATCGGGTCGGGGTATTCAGACGCGATCCGTAACGCCTCGGCCCCGGTCTCGGCAACAAGCACTTTGTATCCCTGTATTTCGAGCATCACCCGGGCGACGTCCCGCACCGTACCTTCGTCCTCGGCGATGAGGATGGTCTCGGTGCCCCTCGGGGCGACGTTGATGACAGCCGACTTCGGACCAGCCGGTTGCTCCCGCACAACCGGCAGCATGATGCGGAAGGTGGTGCCTACCCCTGGCTCGCTCTCGACCACGATCGTACCCCCGGCCTGCGCCACGATTCCGTAGACGGTAGCCAGTCCAAGCCCGGTGCCCATGCCTGGCCCCTTGGTGGTGAAGAACGGCTCGAAGATGCGATCCCTTAGTTCCGGCGGTATCCCGGTCCCTGTGTCGCTAATGCTCAGTCGCACGCACGGTCCGCGGACGAACTGTTCCGAATCGATCGGCATTTCGTCGGGCATGGCCAGCACATCCGTGATGATCGACAGCCGCCCCCCGGCGGGCATGGCATCCCGGGCGTTCACGGCCAGATTCATCAGCACTTGCTCGAATTGTCCGGGGTCGACCTTCACCAGCGGAACTGCGTGCAGACTCGTTTCCAGAAGCACATCTTCGCCGATCAGCCGGCGGAGCATACGAGCGGACGACTCAATGACTTGATTGATATCGAGAATTTTCGGCTTAATAATCGCCTTGCGGCTGAATGCCAGCAGTTGGGACGTTAGTTCTGTCGCCCGCTGGCCAGCATCCAGAACCTGTGTCAAGTAATCCCGACTTGAGTCGGCGGCTGGCAGCCCGGAAAGAAGGAGTTCCGTGTAGCCGTTAATCACGGTCAGCAGGTTATTGAAGTCGTGAGCCACCCCGCTGGCGAGTTGCCCGACCGCCTCCATTTTCTGGGCTTGGTGAAAGAGTTCGGCCAGTCGTTTTTCCTCGGTCACGTCCCGGGCGAACCCGTAGATCGCAGATTCCTCTGGCTGGGGAATACAGTCCCACGAAAACCAGCGGTATGTCCCGTTCTGGCACCGGTACCGGTTTACGAACCGGTGCACGCTCTGTCCGGCGGCCAATTCTCGGCCAGCCTCGGCCGTCCTGAATATGTCGTCCGGGTGGAGTAAGTCGGACCACGGGCTGGAGAGCAGTTCGTTCTCGGTCCACCCCAGGAGCCGTGACCAAGCCGGGTTCACCCGCTTGAGATGCCCGTCGCTCCCTGACACGCTCAGCGGCTCGGGAGCGTGCAACCAAAGCCGCTCGAACTCCCGCTGCGCGGCTACAAGCTCTGTGATGTCCCGCAGGATTCCGCAGATAGCATAGGGCTGGCCATCAGCGTGTCGTAGCAGCATGTGCGTCGCCAGTACCGTTACTTCTCGTCCATCCAGGAGCCGGGTCGTGAGCCGTTCCTCAACGGGGTTCTGTGCGGCCAACACTGCCCGGTCGCTGTGATCGCAGATGTCGGCAAGGTGCTCTGGGAGGATTTCCCGCGAGCGCATTCCGATCCAGTACTCTTTCGCCACCCCGAAAAACGTTGCTGTGGCTTCGTTGACGAATAAATGGCGGCCCTGGAGATCCTTGACATAGATCGCAGACGGGGCCGAGTCGAAAACCGCCCGGAACCGCTCTTCGCTCTCGCGTATCGCGTTTCCGGCGTGTTCTCGCTCAATCGCCACTCCGGCGAGGTATGCCGCCTCAATAATCCGGGTGGATTCGCTGACGTCACCGATATTTTCTGCCTGCCCTGCCCTAACGGCTCGACGGACCAGTTCCTCGGCACCCGTTAGAATCGCATACGTCAGTCGGTCGAAGTCGCCAGGCGTTCGGTTATAAAGAGCAAATGTGCCGATCACATCGCCCTTGTCGTGCCCCGGCACGTTTCCGCTCGACAGGATCGGGACTGAGACACACGACCGCAGCCCGTGCCGCAGGGCGAGTTCGCGGTAGTTTTCCCACAGTGGATCGGTGGCGATGTCGGTGACAGTGACCGTTGCTTTCCGGAAAGCGGCCGTCCCGCAGGACCCGGACTTCGGCCCGACGGGCACACCATCGACCGCCCGGTTGTACTCGGCCGGAAGCGACTGCCCGGCCCCGGACCGCAGGCGACCGGTGGCCTTATCTAGGATCAACACCGAGCAAAGCGACCCAGACAGTTGCTCCTCGACGAGTCGGACGACCTCTTCCAGAATCTGTTGCAGTTTTGCCCCGGCGGCGATCAATTCGAGGATCTGGTTGTAGGCGGTTAGCGCCAATTCCGAACGCTTCCGTGTCGTGATGTCCTGCACAGTCCCGATGACGCTCACGACTTCGCCCGACGGGGCGCATTCGAAATGGCACACGTTGGCTAGCCAACGAATCTCCCCGGCCGGCCGGATGACCCGAAACTCGCCTGCGAAGGGCATGCGCCGCTCCAGGGCCTCGTTGAACCGAGCCTGCATTCCCGGTAGGTCGTCCGGGTGGACGAGTCTGGTCCAAGCCTCAAGGGTGCCTTCGAACTCGGCCACGCCAACAATCTTGTAAACCTCAGGAGACCAGTCGATCCGTGTGGTCGTCATGTCGAGCATCCACACCCCCATGTGGGCGGCGGACAAGGCCAATTCCGTTCGCCGCTTTACGGCAGCGACTGCCATCTCCGCTTGTTTGCGGTCGGTGATGTTGTAATGTGCCACCACCACTCCGCCGTCTCGAGTCGAGATGGGGGTCACATGCATGGCGAACCAGCGGGTTTCGGTCGGGGAGTCGCACGGGTACTCTAACACGAAGTACGAACGCTTCCCCCGCAGCACCTCCTCAATTCCGTCCGCGGCCGAGACCGCCTCGACTGCCATCTCACCGATGCATGTCCGGCACAAGCCGACGTAATCGACGCCGACATCGGTGGACTGCGGGGCCGTCCCCCCCAGCGTGTTCTCCTCGGCGAACCGCTTCCACGCATGGTTCACCTCCCGGATCCGTCCGTCCGGCCCGAGCACGGCGACGTGGGCGGACATGCTGTTCAGGATGTCCGCCGCGTACCGATCGTGCCGCGAACGCTCGATTGCCTTTGCCCGATCGGTGGAAATCGGCCGTGACACGCCGAGGATTCCGGTGATAGTCCCTGAGGCATCGCGAACCGCGTGAACATGAGCCTCGACCCACACCCGGCTGCCGTTCTTGCGATAGTCATGAAACTCCCCGTCAAACTCGCCCCCAGCCGCCAGTTGCCGGATGAATTCGGCCACCTCGCCCTGGGCAGCCGGCGGGAACCGCTCAACGAGTGGGCGACCGATCATCTCGGCAGCGCTCCAACCGAAGAGTTGAGTAGCAGAGTCGTTCCAGCCGCGGACCACGCCCGAAGGGTCGGTGAGGATGGCGGCATCTGGAAGGGCTTGCAGTAAGTGATTTTGGGGCATGGGCGGGCAGGGCTTCCCGGGAAAGGTTCGTGTCGCGAACCTAATCGAGATCTGGACGAATTGTATTCACAAGTGTATTTACGACGATAGATCACTGCCGACGCCGAACGACTGGGGTTAACGCGGTTTGGTCAAGCGACATCGAACCGTAAAGTGGATAAGCCAAAGGAACTCGCGTTCAATCCTTGGTTCGGCTTCCAGTTTTTACGGCCCTAGGTCAGTTGGATTCCGTCGCGGCCTTTTGACGTTGCCAAATCTCTTCTATGGTAAGTCCAGTCTCCGGTTTTGCTTGAATGGAACCTTCTGTCACCTTCGATTCGATACGTAAAAATTGAGTGGAGGACAGTATAGCAAATGTAGCCAATCAACATTAAGTACTAGGCGAAGACAACCGCGGAAAGTTGTCTGACCGTGGGGAGGAAGTCCGCGATGTCACGGAGCTCGGAACTCTTCAGGTGAAATAGTCGTGTCGCTGGCCCGGCAAGAGACATCTCGCCAAAACTGCAAGGCTACGTACAGAAACGTCGTGGAGGCCTGAAGAGAGCCTGAGGCGAGTTGCCCGTGAACAACAAAGCCGTTCCCAACAGACTCGAGGGCGGGCACCGACGCGCAGCGGTGATCGGACGAGCACGTGCAGTGAAAGTTTGCGTTCTTATCCGGGGAGATCTATGAACGTATCCGTGAGTAGGAGTCTTCGGCCCAAAGGCGGAACCATCGAGGCAACTCGACAGGTGCTCACAGATGTCAGCAGAGGTCGTAGTACCTATCTTCCATCGCCAATGGAAACGGGCAGGACTAAACGTAATTTGTCAAGGATCCACTGGTGACCTCACGACGTCAACGACAACTTACAGCTCAACTCTCGTTCGAGTATCTGCTGGATGCCGATCGTCAGTCGCTGTTTGCTGACGCCGAATCTTCGCATGAAGACCAATCGTCGCTGGCGTCCACAAGCCCCCGATCCCTGAGAGACAACCCTGATCATCTGATAGAAAGAATTGTTGCTCGTGGTGTTGGTTTGGGTCATCCTGAAATTCGACATTGCTTGGGACAACTTGCTGAAAGCTTGGAAGAAAGTTCGGCGTAACGGCGGAGCTCCCCGATGGAATCACCATCGAAGACTTTCCCCAATACTTCACGGAACATTGGCCCAGAATTGAACGACAACTCTTGGATGGATCCTACCAACCGGGCGCAGCTCGGCGTAAGTCCACTCCCGCCAAGTTCAAAGATCGGACACGCGAACTGACACGCCGCACACGTGGCATATCGATGCGGCAACGATTGACGGACCTGACACGTTACCTTCGCGGTTGGTTACGGCATTTCCCTATCGTCCCCATCGTGAGCTTCTTTCGCGACCTGGACAAATGGATTCGCCGCCGGCTGCGAGCCTGCTACTGGAAACAGTGGAAAAACAAACGCACTCGCATTGCGAATCTCAGGAAGTTAGGCATTTTTTTGTTACCCGATTCTATGCACGTCATCTGGTGCCCGTAGTAGAGTCGGATCTTGAAAGAACGCATTGAAGGTTTCTGGGACAATCCGCAGTTCGCTTTTGGCAACCGCATCGCTAACCCATTCTCGAATATCGTTGTACGGTCCGACAGGCGGTTTCGCATCAGTGAGATAGTATCGGTGCAAAGTAAGACGCCAAACGTCAAAGCAGTCAATCTCACCATTTGGTCCGTAATCAAAGTCGATTCGAAAATCTGAGTGAATTACGTCGATGCCATATCCATGCGGCGCTAGTTTGAAAGCCGAGTCTCCGCTACGTTTGAACGCGTCAAGTACAGCACGGTGCCCGTTCCGAACCCAATCTGGTCCGCTTCTGGGCAATGGAATACGCAAGTTCGTGTGCAGAAAGTCGATTGCACGATCTTGCACAGCGCGAAAGTCAGTAATCAGTGCTTGAAGTTCAGGGGCCATTAACGCATTGGTCAACACAGGTTCTCATCGGTTTACGACCGCCATCACAGGGCACGAGGAGTAAAGCAACCACTGCCAAACCACCTTATCGAGCACTCCGGGTGCATGGCTTTGTTCGTCGTTATCTTAGAGTCTGCAGTGGTCGATGCCATAGGTGCACTCGGAACCACTGTTTGTTTGCGCTACCACCTTGAAATTTCATGTATTGCTCCGTCACCGATATTTACGAAAATCGCTCGCGTGCCTAAAGCGAGGAATTCTTCGTGCGGCGTCTGAAACTCGAAGTAGTAAGTTTCACCAGAGCGATAAACTCCGTTGATCCCATCGTTCGCCCACGCCTGTACGTATCCACCGTAGGCTTCCAAGATATCCAAGGCCGCGCGAACCCCAGTTGAAGCAGGTACTTCTTGCTTTCCGACTAGGACTGCACCGTTAATGTTCAGTTGAACGACCTCAGTAACAGGTCCACTATAGTCGACCATCGTCAATGGTTTCGACAAATAGATTTTATCGCCTATCAGTGTTCCCGAAGCGGCCTCTACGGACTCGACGAGTTTCATGGGGCCGTAGACTTCATGATCAATCGAAGTGGAAGCAGTAGAATCTGGGCCGTCAAACGCGGTGCAAAACCCACCAAAACCAGCTCCATCCATCACACATCGCTGCTCGAGTTTTTCAAATTTCATGTTCACTTTCAATTCACTCAAAATGAATGCTATCAATTGCTGGTTGGTCATGTTATCGAAGCGGACATGCCTCAACGGGAAGGCCGATTCCCACCATTTTCTCAGGCGAAAGGTAAGTTCTGGGTTTGGTGTGGGAGCCATTTGAATAAAATCTGGCGGCTCGGACCCGTGATCTTGGGTTGCCAGTAGCAAACACTGTCACAAATGTTCCAACCCCAAACCCAAAGGACAAACTCAACGTGAAAATTCTCGCTCTTGACCTTGGCAAGTTCAATACAGTGTGCCGCTTTTTAACACAAAAACTCGGAAGCATTCCTTTCTCAACGCCACAACCGATCGCAATTATCCGTTGACCATCTTCAAAAAACACAAGGTCGATCTGGTCGTCATGGAAGCGTGTGGACATTCGGGGTGGATCAACGACTTAGCTCAGTCGCAAAATCTCAAGAAGCTCGTCTGGTCGACCAACGATGACGCTTGGAAATGGGCCAATGTCAAACGCAAGACCGACAGAGACGACGCACTCAAACTGGCTCGCATGGCGGCGATGAATGAACTCAAACCAGTGCACATGCCATCCGAAGAGCATCGAGGGTTCCGCTCTCTGGTCATGTACCGAAAGACACTCCGCTGGCGAATCAATAAGATCAAGAACACTATTCGTGCTTGGTTCGTCAACCATGGCATCACTATCGCCTACGAAGTCGCTCGCGACGCGTAGGAAGACCGCAGACCCTAAATCCAGATCAGCCACGACGAAAGTCGCCAAACCTCGGCGAGCAAGAAAGCCAGTATCGGCGGTCTGATGCACGTGCTTGACCGCACGTTGACCTCGACGAACGAAGCGGCCTTGCTCGTCGCTTTAACCTACGGCTACGAAGGGCAGCCAGAATGCGTGTCTGATGCATGACATCGACGAACGAATGGGAACCTCGTAGTCCTTTACAACTACAGTACCTTCTACACGAACACTAACTGGCTTAGAAGGAGCCGCCTGACCCACCACGACGACCGACGACAAGGACAAGACCAACCCAAGCGTGCAGAGCACCGACAGCAATTGACCACTGACAGTTTCCAAATAGACCGATCACACACGATCGATGGACGTCAGACACGTCGCCCTAAAGAATGTGCCGCACCGGAGGAAGTTCGCTTGCTGCTCAGCAGCGACACCATCAATCAGAAGCTTCCAGGCAAGCTAGAGCCAAAGCCGGACTGCGGATTTCTGCACTTGTCGCGGCCGCATTTGAAGCGCTTTTTCCGGCGACCACTGCGATCGGCGTCGACCCAATGATACCAATCTTATCGACAGCGGGCAATTCATTCATTCATTGAATCAGTGTTCGGCCCCGGTAGTTTACGACAAATCCAGTTAGTAGTTCCATGTCTGTGTGCTTGAGCAGTCGCTGAGCAATAGTTGTGACGTGTTGATCGCTGAACGCTCGGTGAAAACGGATGTCGATCTGTCTGGGTTTGATTGTCGCGGCCAAAGCGTTGCCTAGCGAATCGTCCTTGTAGCACAGCCCAGGTTGCGTGGCGTCGCGGTGTTCCGTTGTGTACGGGAAGAAGTATGCGCGCGTGTCGTTCAGGATGAGTTTGAAGTAGTAGCCGTCGGATTCAAGCATCGATCGAAGGAAGTCAGCGCCAATGATGTTCATGTTTGGTCGGAATTGCGAAATCGCATTGCACCAAGATTCTTCAGTCGGCGATGGGCAGACGTCACCGAGCACGCGCACTAACGTCACCATTGAATAATCGTCCATTCGCGTGCTTCGGTGGACGTCTTTGGTACGCCCGTCATGGGCATAAGTTTATGGGGTGCCATCCACTTTGGATTAGTCCCCTGTGCGAGACTGGGAGTCTCAAGGAGCTCACTATAGCAAATGACAACCCCGATCGGTAAAGCACTAGGCGAAGGCAACTGCGTACGGGCGACCGTGGGTGGGAAGGAAGCCGTAGCCAAACCTGCGAGGTTACGAACAGAAACGTCTTATAAGGCCGGACCGGTCGGGCGAGTGAGCCGATCATCACAAAGCCGTTCCCAGTTGACCGATCAGGTAAATGACGAACTTGCGCAGTGAAAATTTATGTTCTTATCCGGGGAGACCTGCATAGTCGGCACGCGTGCCGCCGCTGCTCCAGTGAGTATGGCTTGCCAGAAAGCCTGGAACAGGCCAGCGGAAGCTGGCTTGGGCAATGCAGGCCGAGAATAATTGCGACCACCCAAATGTAGCGCTTGGCGGCGTGTCATGCAAGCAAATCTAACTGTCGATAGGACTTGGGCGGGTGGGATGGAGGCTGGATCCTCAAAAAATGAATCGGTTTGTTTTGTCAGCTAACTATCGACTCCGTGGAATTGGGAGTTCTGGGGGAGGTGCCTGGCTGCAGCAGATCGCACGCTTTTCTTTGTCGCAGGGAAGGATTGTTCGCCACCAGTGTGTTATTATGGCAGGCATTCACCCGCCACCACACTCCCCCCTTGCAATGGAACTTGCCGAGATGAAATCGCTCGTTTGTATCTGTGCTCTCAACTTCTCTTTTTTGGCATGTTGCTCAACGGCTCAGGAGAAGCCATCTACCGCTAAACTTGACCCGGCTATGGGCGTCAATCGAGCTGCGGCAGCCGGACTCGATTGGCATGACGTTACTCAATGGGGAGTCGAGGGGCGAATCCTGCCTGAGCAACCGCGCTTGCGATGGTTCGATCGCTTGCCAAGCAGCGCCGAAAAGCTGGTGAGTTCGGCTGTTTGGAATCTTAGCCGCGACAGCGCTGGCATGTTGGTTCGCTTCAAAACGAATTCGGAATCGATCCATGTGAATTACAAGTTGATGGACGCCAATTTGGCTATGCCCCACATGCCTGCCACTGGAGTAAGTGGAGTCGATTTGTATGCTCGGGATAGCCAAGGAAAGTGGCGCTGGGTACAAGTGGCCAAGCCCGCTACGCAGGAGGTGACGGCAGAAATCATCAAAGGCCTGGCTCCTGGCAGTCGCGAGTACGCGGCTTATTTGCCGCTGTACAACGGTGTGGATTCAATGAGCATTGGCGTAGAAAAAGGCCGCCACTTTGAAGGGCTCGCGCCACGAGAAAAACCTGTCGTATTTTATGGCACTAGCATTACCCATGGCGCTTGCGCCAGTCGGCCGGGAATGGTGCATACTGGCATTCTCGGAAGACGTTTAGATATGCCCGTCGTCAACTTAGGGTTCTCTGGGAACGGACGCATGGATGAAGCAGTTGGGAAATTTCTCGTGCAAATAGATGCTGCAGCATATGTCATCGATTGTTTACCTAACATGCAGCCCGCCCAAGTGTCTGAGAAATGCGTGCCACTAGTAAAGCAATTGCGGGCATCGCGAGCCAAGACACCTATTATTCTGGTGGAAGATCGCAGATTTACCAACGATTGGATCACTCCAGCCAAGCAACAGTTCCATACGGAGAATCACGCAGCTCTGCGCGCCGCCTATGATAGGCTGCAAGGCGAAGGAGTTGAAAATTTGTTTTACATTCCAGGGGACTATCTCTACGGCAGCGACTCGGAAGGAGCAACGGACGCTTCGCATGCCAATGACCTTGGTTTTATGCGTCAAGCGGAAATCTTTGAGCCAGTGCTCCGCAAGGCGCTAAGTCTGTAACGGCGCCGCGTTCCGTCCTACCATTGTCCCCTATTCCGCTGTCCCCTGCCCTCTGGAGGATTTTCCCATGAACACGCGTGTCTCGTTTGTTAGCCTATTCTGTTTTTGGACGCTGTCGCATCTCGCAGGTATGGCAAGCGATCGTCCCAACGTTGTCGTCTTCCTCACCGACGATCAAGGTTGGGGAGATGCTGGCTGCTACGGTCACCCGCGCATTCTCACTCCAAATCTAGATCGCTTTGCCACCGAAGGGGTTCGGCTTACGCAATGCTATTCCGCGTGCAGCGTGTGTTCGCCCTCGCGATCTGCAATTTTGACTGGACGTACACCTTATCGCAACGGAGTGTGGCGTTGGATTCCAGAGGGGAGCCAGTATCATTTGCGTACCAGTGAAATCACCTTGCCGGAGTTGTTGAAAGAACGCGGCTACGATACTTGCCATGCAGGAAAGTGGCATTTGAATGGACTGTTTAACAATCCAGAACAACCTCAGCCGAACGATCACGGCTACGACCACTGGTTAGCAACTCAGAATAATGCCGCACCCCATCACCTGAATCCGGTCAATTTTGTGCGCAATGGTCAAGCGGTCGGCCGTCTCGAAGGCGCTAGTTCGATGATCTGTGCGGAGGAAGCCCTGGCATGGCTGGAATCGCGCGCCGACAAACAACGGCCGTTCTTTTTGACGGTATGGACCCACGAACCGCACCTGCCAATCGAATCTGCTGAGCAGCACATGCGACCCTATGCGGATATCGAAGATGCGGACGTGCGCCAGCATCATGGAAATGTTACGCAAATGGATGCCGCCTTTGGAACGCTCCTGAGCGGTATCGAACGCATGGGCTATCGCGACAATACCCTGGTGTTCTTTACGGCGGACAATGGCCCCGAGGGCGATGGACTCAAGGGCAGAACACGTGGCAGCACCGGTGGATTGCGCGGTCGCAAGCGACATTCGCATGAAGGTGGCATTCGTGTTCCAGGGATTGTCCGCTGGCCAGGGCATATCGCCGCGGGGTCGGTAAGCGATACTCCTGTAATCGGCTCCGATATTTTCGCGACAGTGTGCGCGGTTGTGGATGTGCCCTTGCCCACCGATCGAACCATTGACGGAGCAAGCATGTTGCCGCTGTTCCATGACATGCCTATCGAGCGCAAGCAACCGCTTTACTGGAGAAACCACCTAGCGCCAGAGCAGTATCGCGTTGCCTTGCGCGAGGGTGATTGGAAAATCATTGGGGCTGACGATTTGAGTACATTCGAACTGTACAACATTCGCGAGGATTGGCAGGAGACACAAGACCTGTCGCAAAAGTTCCCCGAGAAGTTCACCGAGATGAAATTGAAGTTAACCCGGCAGGATGCGGCAGTTCTGGCCGAGGGGCCCGATTGGTGGAAGGATGAAAAAGACGTCTCCAAAAAGAAATCGCAGCCCAAAGCTGCGAAGAAAAACCCAAAGAAGAAAGCTGTCTGATTGCCCGCCCGCATAATATGCGCTGCGCGCATGAATGAGCTGCCCGTCCAGCACAGGTGACGAACAGCGCTGTCCGCCTCTGGGCGGCTGGCAATGTAACCAGGCTGCGGTTTCTGCGAGTTTCGGAGCGACCTGCGCCGTACGTCTCTCGAATTCAGTTAAGCTAAGTTGACTTTTCCCTTACTACGCGAAGGTGCCCCTGATGCGAACATCGTCTTCGATTTTGCGACTTACCTTGGTTTGTATTGCCTGGTGCAATTTGACGACATGGCTATGGTCTGAAGATTTTGTAGGTAAGCGACCCAATGTCATCCTGGTTATGACAGACGACCAAGGCTATGCCCAGTTGGGACGGCATGGTCATCCATGGTTGAAGACGCCGAATTTGGATCACCTTTACGATACCAGCACACACTTCACGCGCTTCCTAGTGAGTCCAACTTGTTCACCTACGCGTTCGGCCTTAATGACGGGTAGGCATCCGCTCAAGAATGGCGTAACGCATACAATTCTAGAACGCGAGCGGCTAACTCTCAATGCAACCACATTGCCTCAGGTCCTGAAAAAAGTTGGCTATACGACGGGGATCTTTGGCAAGTGGCATTTAGGTGATGAAGAGCCCTATCAGCCTCACAATCGCGGCTTCGACGAGGCATTCATCCACGGCGCAGGTGGCATTGGACAAGCGTATAAGTGCAGTTGCGCAGACGCGCCCGGAAACAAGTATTTCGATCCTGTAATTCGTCACAATGGCTCGTTTGTCAAGACCAGCGGCTTTTGTACGGATACGTTTTTCACAGCCGCACTAGGTTGGATAAAGCAATGTAGCCAAGCGGATAAGCCATTTTTCGCTTACCTCACGACGAATGCTCCCCACGGACCATTCATTGCTCCGCCGAGCAATGCCAAGCGTTTTACCGATCTGGGATTCAGCGAAGAGCAAGCTGGTTTCTACGGCATGATTGAGAACATCGATGAAAATATGGGACGATTGTTGGGAAAGCTCGAACAGTGGAACTTGCTAGGGAACACGCTGGTAATTTTTATGTCGGACAATGGCACAACAGGCGGAGGATCGGGCAAGCCAGGTGTACCGATGGGCAGGTTGCCTGACGGAACCTCAATGTTACTGTTCAACGCGGGCATGAAAGGGATGAAAGGCAGTACCGATGAAGGCGGGGTGCGCGTGCCGTTCTTTGTGCGATGGGACGGGCATACAAAACCGGGCCGCGACATTCATCGCATCGCTGCCCATATCGACGTTTTTCCGACCATTGCTGCGTTGGCTGGAGCGGAGTTGCCGGATGGGCAAGTTGAGGGACGCAACCTACTGCCGCTGTTGGAAGATCCCGAGTGCGCCTGGACCGACCGCTACCTTTTTACCCATAAAGGGCGTTGGAATACGGGGGCGAATCCAGACGATTCGCAATGGAAGGACTTTGCGGTCCGCAACCAACAATATCGTTTGGTTGACAATCAGGCCCTGTACGACATGCAGGCGGATCCGGGACAAGAGAAAAATATCATTGACGACTATCCCGAGATCGTTAGCGACATGCGCGCTGCTTACGAAAAGTTCTGGAATGAAGCGCGGCCGTTGATGGTGAACGAGTCCGCGCCAATGTCACCAACGCGGCCTTTCCACGAGCTTTTTGAAGAACAATCCGCCACGGGTGGAATCCCAGTTTGGGATCCGCCCACCCTGTAAGTTTTTTCTGTTATTCAACTATCTTCCTTTTATCTGGATAAGTCGATTATGAATTCAACGCGTAGAGGTTTCTTGAACTCATCGGCGGCAACAATAGGCACGCTAGCGGTTGCCACCCAATCCAAAGCGGCGGCAAACGACAAAATCCGCATTGGATTTATTGGGCCCGGTAGCCGTGGGTTTGGCGCTCATGTTAAGACGCTCACGAAGCTGGCCTCCGAAGGTCAGCCGATTGAGTTAGCGGCAGTCTGTGATGTTTACAATGTTCATCGGGATCGCGCGGCTGACCATATCGAGAAGAATCTTGGCAAGGCACCCGCCAAGTACGAAGACTATCTGGACATGATATCCAAAGAGAAGCTGGATGCGGTCTGCATTGGCACACCGGACCATTGGCATTGTAAGCAGGCGACGGATGCATTGTCTGCTGGTTTGCATGTCTATTGTGAGAAGCCCATGACCAAGACCGCAGAAGAGGCCGCCGAGATTGTCCGCGCGTGGCGAAAGTCTGGGCGGGTGATGCAGGTGGGCGTGCAGTCGACGAGCTTGCCCGTGTGGCCGGCGATCAATCAGCTGTTGACCTCCGGAAAGCTAGGTAAGGTACTCATGTATCAAACCGAGTTTTTCCGCAATTCGGCGCAGGGCCAGTGGCGGTACTACGAGCTGACCAGAGAAATGACGCCACAGAATATCAATTGGAAGAAGTGGTTGGGTGTTGCTGAAGGTTTAGCCGAGGACACTCCCTTTGATCGCGAACGCTACCGACAGTGGCGACGTTTCTGGCCCTACGGATCGGGCATGTTCACCGATTTATTCGTGCATCGCACGACGAGCATGCTTAAAGCAACGGGCTTGCGCTTCCCCGCCCGCGTTGTCGGAGCAGGCGGTATTTATCTGGAATACGACGGACGCGACGTTCCCGACGTGGCAACCGTGGTCGCCGACTTTGCCGAGGGGGTTCAGGGGTTGGTCACTGCCACCATGGCTTGCCAAGAGACACCCATCCAGCAGCTGATTCGAGGGCACTATGGATCGATTGTTCTGGGAACCGGGGAGCAGTTTGATGGATTCGACTTCGTGCCGGAACGGTCGCAAGTTACACGGCTGAGTAAGCAGAAGGAAGAACGCATCACTGTCGCTAGTGTTCCCGATACGACTTATGCGCACTTCAAGAACTGGGTTGAGGCGATGGTTGCCGAAGACCCGCAACTGTGCAACAACGATCCATTGCTGGGAGCTGCGGCCATCACTACGGTGATACTGGGTGCACAAAGTTACCGAGAAGGTAAGGTGTATTTCTTCGACGATGAAAAATTGCAAGTCCGAGATGCGGATGCGTCCTGGGCAACGGGTTGGGAAAAGAGATCGCACGAACGCGGTAAGCCTAATCATATTGCAGGTTGGAAAGCGGGCGACACGGGGAGCGTGCTCGAAGAGCCTGACTATATGAAGCTTGCGGGGCCATGGCTCAACGGCGTTGCACCCGAGTCAAAGTAGCCGCCCAGGAGATTTTGCTGCACTTTGCGGCCTTGTCGAAGATTCGAGCCTCCAGTGATTTTCCATTGGGGCTCTGTTCGCGGCGTTAACGGCTTGTTGCTTTAGTCGGTTCATTAATTTTAATGATCAGCCGCGCGTTAGCACCGGTTCAGGTTAGGTAACCGGACGTTCACGCGTTGCGGCTGATTAAATCAACAGCACGTTAGGGTTTGGAGTCGATGCGTGGTTGGTATACTGGAAAAGCTGTGACCGCTTTATTTGGCCGATTTCAGTTTCATGCACGTCAGCTCACTGGCCTAGCAGCAGTGCTTGGTATCATTGCTTGTTCTGATAAGGCGATCGAAGCGCAGGAAGTCGCGCGCAGCGAATACGATTTTTTCGAACGACATGTTCGACCCATATTGATCCAACGCTGCGAAAAGTGCCACGCTGCTTCCACCAGCGAAGGTAGCTTGCGACTTGATTCGCGTGCCGGGCTGATTCAAGGAGGCGATCGTGGTCCAGGGGCTATCGTGGGTAATCCCAACGGCAGTCTGATTATGAAAGCCCTGTCGTATGAAGACGACGACTTGGCGATGCCGCCGGAGGGCAAACTTTCCTCAGATGAAATTGGCTACATTGCGGAATGGATCGCATCGGGCGCACCTTGGCCAACGAAACTGGAAGCAGAGGCCGCAGCTCCGTCGCCGATGGCAACCAGCGAGTTATCGAAGCCGATTGCAGAACATTGGGCGTTCCGCGCGGTCCAACCACAGCCACTCCCATCGGTCGTCGATTCTGCGTGGCCGATCAACGAAATAGATGTTTTCGTACTTGGAAACCTTGAGGCAAATCGCATCGAGCCGTCTCCGGATGCTGACCCGCGTACGTTTGCGCGACGCCTTTTTCTGGATTTGACAGGACTTCCACCGACTTACGAAGAGGTCGAGCAGTTTGTGACGGAGCTGGCGGCATCACCAGTTAATGAAGTGGTTGACAGGACTGTAGAGAAACTGCTGTCGCGGCGCGAGTATGGCGAACGTTGGGGGCGGCACTGGCTGGATGTTGCCAGATACGCCGACACTAAGGGCTATGTGGATGGCGGACAACGCGAATATGCATTCGCTTACTCCTTTCGCGACTATGTTATCCGCGCTTTCAATGAAGATTTACCCTTTGATCAATTCATTCTAGATCAGTTGTCGGCTGCTGAATTGAGAACCGCAACGGATGAGCAATGGCGTTTGGCAGGTATGGGTTTTTTGACCGTTGGTCGCCGGTTCAATCACAATCCGTACGATATTCTAGACGATCAAATCGACGTCATTTCTAGAGGCCTACAGGCGCTGACGGTAAGTTGTGCGAGATGCCACGACCATAAATACGATCCAATACCCACTGCCGATTACTATTCGCTTTACGGAATCTTAGCCAGTAGTTTTGAACCGCTACAGCCGGATCTGCCGGTACTCGGAGCCGAGCCTCAATCTCCAGAATATCGGGACTATGCTCATGAGCTTAGGAAGCGGATGGTAGAGTATCAGGCTGAATTTGACAAGCTGCATCGGCAGATTGAAAGCGAGCTTCGCGAATTCGCAACAGATTACCTGGTGTATATCGTTAAGGAATCCTCCCGACATCGTGGTGCTGGCCAAAACCCATTACGGACAGAGCTGGTGTTTCTCCGGGGCCCATCGGCGTACGCGGCTGGAGCCATAAGACGGTGGCGAAAGTTCATTTACGAGCGTGACGCCAGCGACCCAGTGTTTGGTTTGTGGCACAGTATGGACCCGATTGAACCCGCCGAATTTGTCGAACAATTGGAGAAACAGCTGATGTCCGGCGCTGTGCATCCTGTCATCGCAGCTGCAGTAGTTGCACAAAAACCAACCACCATGATCGAACTGGCCCAGTGTTATGGTGCCGTACTCGAACGTGTTGATATGCAATGGCAGCAACACCTTCATCAACAATCCAATGCTTCTGGCTTCGATGATGTCGCACTGGAATCGCTCCGTAGCGTACTTTACGGAGCCGACTCGCCCGCCCTGTTATCGAAGAGTGAAGCGGTGGATTGTTACCATCTGGACGACTCGACGCGAATGCGCAACAAGGCTGGTGACATTGAGAAGCTGACACTCGAGTACAAGCAGGACCTGCCGCCGCGAGCAATGATTCTACGAGACGGCGATTTGGTAGCCCCAATGGTTTTTTTGCGTGGCGAGCATACGCGGTTGGGAGCGAAGGTGCCGCGACGGCTCCCGCAGTTGTTCCTCGGTGAGGCACCACGCGAAGAGTTCATCGATCGCAGTGGTCGAGTGGAACTGGCGCAACGCATTGCGTCTGCCGACAATCCGCTGACGGCGCGCGTAATCGTCAATCGCGTGTGGGGTTGGCATTTCGGTCGACCGCTCGTCGCGACTCCTAGTGACTTTGGATTACGCAGCGAACCACCCTCGCATCCTGAACTGTTGGACTACCTGGCGACATGGTTTACGGAGCATGGCTGGTCGCTCAAGCAACTCAATCGTTTGATTGTGACATCCAGAACGTTTCGCCAGTCGAGTGCGGCGGTCACACGGCAGATGCAGACAGACCCGGAGAATCGGTTGCTGTGGCGGTTTGCTCCGCGGAGGATGGAATTAGAGGCCATTCGGGATTCACTTCTGCAGGCAGGTGGCCAGCTCGAAATCAAGTCGGTCAAGGGAGCCATCGGCTTTTCTCCGGAAGCCTTAGGGGCAAACTGTCGAACCGTTTATCTTGCAATCGACCGGCAAAATCTTTCCAACTTTGCAAGAGACTTCGACTTTCCCACGCCGGATATGACAGCCCCCGGCCGCGAGCACACGATCGTACCGCAGCAACAGTTGTTTTTCCTCAATAGTCCTCTGGTAATGGAGCAGGCTCGTATCGCGGCGAAAGCCATTGCGGAAAATTCGCTGGGAAAGCGGAGAATAATCACCACACTTTTTCGACAAATCCTAAGCCGAGATCCGACCGAGCAGGAGTTGGTCCATGCTGAAGAGTATTGCCAAACGCTCGAACCCCAAAGCTGGGAACGTCTAGCCCATGCGCTGCTGCAAGCGAACGAATTCATCTATATCAGGTAATGCGATGACACATAAAATGCGCCAACCTACTTGGCTGAATGTCGTCAGCGGCTCAAACCATCGACTTAGTCGCCGCGAGCTGCTGTGTCGCGCTGGAATGGGGTTGGGAGCAATTGCTCTAAGCGATCTTGGAGGCGGGAATAGGTCGACTGTCCATGCGGCTAGCGGACTGAATCCACTTGCTGCACGCCATCCACACTTTCCAGCGCGCGCGAAACGCGTCATACACATATTCTTAAATGGTGGTGTTTCGCATGTGGATACTTTCGACCCCAAGCCCGACTTGTCGCGGAGGGATGGTGAGCTTTTGCCCTCCCTGAATCTGGTAACCGAGCGGCTGACGGGAACGGCGATGGCATCTCCATTCAAATTCCGCTCGTACGGCGAAAGCGGTATTCAAGTAAGCGATTTATTTTCCCACATTGGGCAGCATATTGATGATGTCTGCGTCATTCGGTCGATGGTTGCCGACGTACCCAACCATGAACCATCGTTGATGCTGATGAATTGTGGAGTTGCGAACGTTGTGCGACCCAGCTTCGGTTCCTGGTTGACCTATGGTCTTGGTTCGGAGAATGAGAATCTACCGGGGTTTATTGCCATGTCTCCCGGTGGACATCCCGTCAAAGGTTCGCAGAACTGGCAAGCAGCGTTTTTGCCAAGTGTTTATCAAGGAACCTACATTGACACGAGCAAGAAGACAGTCGAGGAGCTGCTCGACAATATTCAGAATCCGCACCTAGATTCAAGCTCGCAACGTACCCAACTGGATTTTGTTCAGCAACTGAACGCGAACTTTACCGCGTCTGTTGCTGGTGATGCTGGTCTTGAGGCCCGCATCCAATCATACGAACAAGCGTTTCGGATGCAAACGGCAGCAAGCGAAGCGTTTGACTTGAGTCGTGAACCGGAATACATCCATCGCGCCTATGGCAGTACACCGCAAGCTCGGCAGATACTGATCGCTCGGCGACTTGCTGAGCGGGGCGTAAGATTCATTCAGCTGTGGCATGGAGCTTGGCAACCCTGGGATAACCATGACAAAATCGAAGAAAACCACCGCAAGCTCGCTGGCGAGTGTTCGCAAGCCATCGGTGCTTTGTTGGCAGATCTAAAGCAACGTGGATTGCTGGAAACTACTTTGGTTGTCATTGGAGGCGAGTTTGGACGCACCCCAACGGTGGAAGTTGACAATAGTGGAAAAAAATCGAAACTCGGACGCGACCACAATCATTATGGATTCTCAACCCTGGTTGCTGGCGGAGGAATACGCGGAGGGCATGTGCACGGTGCGACCGACGAATTTGGCTTTCGCGCCGTTCAGGACCGCGTGCATGTCCACGACCTGCATGCTACGTTGTTACATTTGTTGGGCTTTGACCATACGCGTCTGACATACCGCTACGCTGGCAGGGATTTTCGACTTACAGATGTGCACGGCCAAGTTGTTCACGACTTGATTGCCTGAAATCAATGCGATTTTGGTCTCGCTATGCCGCCCCTTTTTGTCCCGGCACTTGATGATCACCACTGGAACTACTCGAAAGACTTTCGACCATGAATATGGACTTAGCTTATTCGGAAAGCGACGTGCAGGCGCTCAAGGCACAGGAAGCCAAAGACTATTGCATCGAATTGATGCGTCTATTGGCGGCTCGCGAGGGCGGTCCCATATCTCCAGGTGAAGTTCAGTTGCAAGAGCTGCAGTATGAATTAGACCTTAAAGAAGCTGAAGCAGCCGACAATCGGGCGCGGGAAGCACACCTGGAGCGTGTGAAGGAACTAGAGCTGGCGATCGAGAGTGAGAGGGCAGAATGTGCCAAGGCAATTCAGGCCGCCGATCAACGTCGCGAGAAGTACGCTGCCGTGATTGGTCAAGTCGCACAATCGCAAGAGAAGATGAGCGTACAGTTGGATCGTGCAACTCGTGAACATAACGTCAAGCTGCAAATGATGCAAAGTGAGCACGATGCAAAGCGCGATGCTCTGAATTCTGAGCTGCAAGTGTTGAACGAACGCAAAGCAGCACTTATTGAGGAAATTGGCAAGTTGGTTGATTTGAATAGTGCAGCGGAAGATGTTCAACGGTTGCGGCTTGAAATTGAAGAAAAGCGAGTTGCGGCAGCTCGCGAGCAAAAGCTGTTAAACGAAGAAATCGAAGTGGCCGCATTCGAAAAAGAAAGAGAGCTGAAACGTGTCCGCCGCGAGCAAGAGTTGGCATTGGCAGAGCTAGATGCTGTGCATCGCAAACAATTGCTCGATGCCCAGACCGATGCGCTGGATGCCATGCTCAAGAGTTTGGGTTATGCGAGAATCAGTCCCACAGAGCTTGAGCAACTAAAGAAAAATGCGGCCGAAAACCGTGGCTTGCTTGAGCAGGAATCGCAGGAGATTCGCAATGCGGCCATCGAGCAAGTCAAACGACAATTCAATATCAACACCGCCGAGCCACTGGACGTGACTGATTTGTTTTATCGAGAAAAGGCGTTGCAAGATGACAATGCGGCCTATCAAAAACAACTTCAGAAGCTGGAAACTGAAATTGCCAGGATGCGAACACACATTGAAAGTGAATCGTCGCGAGTTGCGCAAGCCATCGAGGCCGCGCGGACTCACATACAGAACAATATTGAGCCAGGCGTGAAACGATGATTGGCCGTCGATGGCCAGTTTGCTGCCTTGGTTGCGGCATCGTGATGGACGATGTTTGGGGCCAGTGGCAGTTCGTCTCTTTCACAGCGGCTGAAAATGCTGTTGCCTCATGAGAGCGACGCAGTTCCATTAGAACAGCGGCAACTGGCCGGATTCTGACGCTGGTGGCCGAAATAGATCGCAGTTGTAAGGAGGCATTTCTCGGTCCAAGCCATGCTTTTGGCGGAAGACTCGGAACATGCTCCGGATCTGGTCCGCGATCGGTCCCTTGCCGACCATCCGTTCCCTCCACTCCGAACTGTTCAGTTTGCCTCCTCGTGCGTCCCGTATCCGTCCCAGCACTTTTTCCTGATGATTGGGTCGAACCCGTTGTAGCCACTCGATGAAGACGGGTTCTACAGTCAGGGGCAAGCGTAGCAGGATATAGTCCGCGGTGGTTGCCCCCGCTTCCTTTGCCGCCTCAAGTAGCTGGGGTATTTCGGAGTCGTTGAGGCCCGGAATGATGGGGGCAGTCATGACGCCTACCGGAACTCCCGATTCTGATAACTCGCGAACAGCACGAAGGCGAGCGGCAGGGATGCTGGTGCGCGGCTCCATATCGCGCGCAAGTTCGGGATCGAGGCTGGTGATTGTAAGATAGACATGAACGAGATTGTCGCATGCGAGTTGCTTGATTATCGCCAAATCACGAAGAACCAAAGCATTCTTCGTGATGATACTTATCGGTTGGCGGCACTCCAAGGCAACTTCAAGACATTGCCGGGTGAGCTTGAACTCCCGCTCGGCAGGTTGGTAGCAATCCGTGACTCCTGAGAATGTGATCGCTTCAGGCTTCCAGTTCTTCTTCGACAAAAATTTGCGAAACAGCGTTGCGGCATCACGCTTGACAACGATCTTGGTTTCAAAGTCGAGACCGGCATTAAACCCCAAGTAATCATGGCCCGGACGAGCATAACAATAAGCGCATGAATGGATGCAACCACGGTAGGGGTTAATGCTGTAGCGAAACGGAATGTCGGGAGAGGAGTTCTCCGATACGATACTTTGCGACGAATCGTCAATGTACTCAATTTTTCGGTTAGACAGTGCGTGCAAATACTCTTGGTCCCACTCCAAGTGCTCCAGTTCGGATTCCCGTCGAATTGCTTCGAAGCGATTGGGAGGATCGATATTAGAGCCGTGGCGCATTGAACCCTACACTCTAGCATTTTGACGATTTGATCTTCTAGAGCTCAATTGTACAGCCAGATCAAGACCACGGTTTTACTTTATTTATTTACCACGGTGAACACGGCGAAAACACCATGCAGGCAACTTGGACCACCGAGGGCACGGAGGTTCACAGTGGAATAATAATGGAGCGTGGGAATGGAATACCTAGCATATCCACCATCGAGGTTTCTCAGTGTGACTCTGTGTCCCTTGTGGTGAAATTACCGTTTGCCGTTTTTAATTTGCCATGCGTTTGATACCGTCTTTCAATCGAAGAACGTGAAAATTGATCAGCAGGCCAATCTTCTTTTTGCTCAACTTCAGGTACGACAACAGTTGGGCTTCGTGTATAGGTTGAATCTCGCTGACCGCTTTCAATTCCACAATTACAGCGTCCTCGACCAGCAAGTCGATTCGATATCCGACATCCAGCTGCACTCCGTCGTATTCGATGGGCAATTCTAGTTGCACATCAACTTTCAGACCACGTTTGCGAAGTTCGTGCGCCAAACATGCTTGGTAGGCAGATTCAAGCAACCCAGGCCCAAGAACCGTGTGAACCTTCATGGACGCGTCGATGATCTGGCCAGTAATATTGTTGATTTCCATAGTGCTTACTTTATTTATTTACCACGGTGAACACGGCGAAAACACCATGCAGGCAACTTGGAACCACCGAGGGCACGGAGGTTCACAGAGGAATAATAATAGAGCGTGGGAATGGAATATCTAGCATATCCACCATCGAGGTTTCTCTGTGTGACTCTGTGTCCCTTGTGGTAACAATTACAGCGTCCTCGACCAACAAGTCGACACTGGCCGCACAATTACCGGCTCATGAATTTACAGACTAATCCTGCTTTGATTGAAATGACGGACGCAGCGAGCGAACATGCGCAGCCTCCCAATGGCCCGATTACGGTCTAGAGCGTCGGGTCCTCGAGGCCATTGAGAGCGAAGCCACGAATTCTCAGCAGGCATGCATCGCAATGTTTGCATGGCCTGCCGTCGTTAGTCGGGTCGTAACAGCTGGTCGTGATCGAATAGTCGACACCGAGCTCTAGGCCACGAGCAATTATTTCCGCTTTGGAAAGTTGGATTAGCGGGGCGTGAATTCGAATCGCTTGCGTGCCGGTCACTCCGGCCTTCGTCGCCAGGTTGGCTAGCCTTTCAAAGGCTTCAATATATTCCGGCCGGCAATCTGGGTACCCGCTGTAATCTAGCGCGTTGACACCAATGAAAATATCCGAGGCCGAAATGCTTTCTGCGAAGGCGAGAGCTAGCGAGAGAAAAACGGTGTTCCGCGCTGGAACATAGGTGACTGGAATCTCCGCGCCGATCTCTTCGGCAGAATTATGCTTGGGGACCGCAATGTCGGCAGTGAGGGCAGAGCCACCGAACTGCCCAAGATTGATGTCAATGACCACGTGTTGAGCAACTTCAGACCGGGAAGCAATTTGTTGAGCGCGATTTAGCTCCAGCTGATGACGTTGGCCGTAGCGGAAACTAATTGCATGGACCGCGAATCCCTGGCGACGTGCAATTTCCAAAACGGTCGCTGAGTCTAGACCGCCACTGAGGAGCACAACTGCGTTGGGTTGACATGTCATTTCGCCAGCCTGCTGGTTTGGGTTTCGTTCAGGTGTGCGACCCGTTTGTGACCAAGTCTTACCAATGTACTTTTCAGACGTATTTTTATGGTACGGGGCGTCTTCAATTTGAATGAACCGCGATCTTACTAGTCGCTATCGGATCGGTCGAGATGGCCGGATCGATTGATGGCTCGAATCAAGCGAAAGCCAGCGAGCAAACTGACCGCGTATCCAACCAGGCCCAATAGGCTCAGTTGGTATAGCCCCAGCCATTCTCGGTTTGCGAAAAGCAGTGGTGGTACTTTGAACGCGAGGAGTACCGAGGAACCAAGAAAAACTGAGCTGACTAGCAAGCCCAGCACCATACGATTCACCGACGGGCTGAGTCCTTTGTGAGCCAAGTGCACATCCAGTCGACCTTCTTGCACCAATTGCATGACATTGCTCACCTGTCCGGGCAATGTTTCGAGAAGACTTTCTAGTTCTAGATAGATGCGGCGAACTCGCTTGGCTTGACGCTTGGGCGAGAGGCGGCGTAGCCACATACGACGAAAGAAAGGTTGCATCACTTCTAGCAGGCTGAAGTGGGGCGATAGTTGGCGCAGGGTGCCTTCGAGCGTGATCAACATTTTGATCAGCAATGAAGTTTGTGGAGGAAGCGATATTTGATGACGGTGCATGATTTCCGTCACATCGTTCAATGCGCCACTCAGATCGAAAGAATCGAGCGGCTGCGAACCGTAATTTGCAATCAACTCGGCCACATCAATGGAGAGTAGACTGTCGTCGAGTCTAGGTGGTGTATTGCCCACGCGTTTGATGAGCGTGGTTAGCAAGCTTGTATCGCGGGAGGCGACGGCGAGCAACATTTCTTCGATTGTTTCGCGCAGGCGATCATCGATACGACCAACCATGCCAAAATCAAGAAGTCCCAGATCTGTGTTTTCGACTACCAAAATGTTTCCAGGATGCGGATCGGCATGATAAACACCATGGATGAATATCATTTCGACATAGACCTCGGCAGCCAGCTTGGCCAGTTTTTGCCGAGTGGCGTTATCGAACTCATTAAGGTCTTGATCCGCTAGCTTGCTCACCGCTGTACCGTTCAACCATTCCATGGTCAGTACACGAGAGCTAGAGAGTTTCGGATGCGGAGCCGGAATACGGATACCTGTGTAGTGATCGAGTTCCCGGGCGAACAATTGTAGGTTCTGTAGTTCGCGCGAAAAGTTGAGTTCGCGTTTCAACGATTTCGATAGCTGTTCGACAAGAACAGTTGGTTTCCAGACCTCGATCTCGGGAATATGATTGGCAAGTGTTGCTAAGCCTGCGAGCACCTCCATGTCCTCTCGGACTTTGTTCTGAATATCCGCATGTTGAACTTTGACGACGACTCGCGTGCCATCGTGCAGTTTAGCCATATGGACCTGCCCGATTGACGCGGACGCAATCGCTTTGCCATCGAATTCAGCAAACAGCTCCTCGACTGGGGCGCCCAATTCCTTCGAAATTAGAGCTCGGACTTGCTCTGGTGGGTCGGCGGGAAGTTCGCTCTGGAGACTGGTGAGTTCGTCAGCTAGTTCTGGACCAATTAGATCGGGTCGCAGGCTGAGAACTTGTCCGAGTTTTATAAAGGTCGGGCCAAGTTCCGTGAGGGCCAGTCGCACGCGTTTTTCACGCGAGTAACTGGCTAATGGAATACCCTGCTCGTCTTTGATCCAATCGCGTATGAAGTCAAACTTTAACTGGCTCAGCCAATCTGCCAACCCATATCGCCGCAGGATTGTAAGGATTTCCTGCCAACGTCGAACGTTGCGGTATAGTTGTGGAATCGAGCTGATTTTCATCGGCGGGCCGAACTAGAGATGGGAGTCGATACCTCTCCAGTTTAGCTACTACCTCGATGACCGGAAGAGTGAACTAGTTTTTTGGGCTAGCTGCGGTTTTCATCTTTGAGACCGAGGTGCTCGAGCCATTTACGCTTCTTTGGTTTTCCTGCATTGTCTTCGCAGGGTTCTGCATCGCGTTTGGAGTTCAACTCAGCTTCGAGTTGTGAGCGTTCGCGGGCTAATCTGGCGCGCTCCATCGACAGGTCGATCTCGGCCTGTCGAAGTTTCTCTTCCCATTCGCTTTGGATTTCTTTCAGCTTCTGTCGTTCCTGCTGAATCAGTTCATCGTTGTCGAAGACCTGCGCAAATGCAGCGGCGCCAATCGCAACGCCCTGTCGCGTATCGCTTTGCTGCTCTACGATCGCATGCAACTCTGCGATCTCGCGGTCGCGTTTTTCAATTTCTGCCTGAGTAGCTTGCAAAACTTTCTCAATTTCGATGCGATTTGACACACTGTGGGGCGAATCGTTGGCATCTGCCGATTCGTCTTCGAGTTGACGCATGATCAACTTTTTACGGTCTTCCCAACTCAGACTCTGCTGGTCAAAGTTAACGTGCGGTGTGTGTCCCGAGGAGATGACTTGCTGTTTGGCCAACTGCTGCGCCAGGTCGGAGTTTTGTTCTTGTAGGTCTTGGATTTCCTGAGTGCATGATTCGAGCTTCAATTCGAGTTCGGCGATCCATTCACTGTCGTTGTTGGATGATGGGAGATTTCGTTGCGAGGCATCCTCTCGCAATTGTGCGATTTCAGAGTTCGCCACCTTCAGTTGAGATTCGAGGTCGGCTACTAGTTCGCCAGTTTCTAGCGAGAGTTCCGACTCCTTGTTTTCATGATCAAACAGTTGCTCTTTCACTTGTTCCAGTTCGCTCGACAGCGACTCGACTAAGTTTGCTTTTTGGCGTAGTTCGCGTAGCTCTTCCTGCGACTTTTCCCACTGTAGGTTGGCGTCTTCGAGCTGTTTCTGTGCTTGGGCAAACTGGCACTGTAATTCGTCAGCCCTCAGCCGATCCAGATCGGACTGTTGGTCGCGAGATTGCCGGTCTTCGTTTAGCAGAGCCAATTCGGCTTGCGCCTCTTCCAAGCTGCACCGGAGAGATTGCAGTTCCGCCGAGTGATCGGGCGCATTTTCGCGGAGTTCTTGCAGGGCTTCTTCGCGAGCTTGGGCAAATAACTCATCGCGTTGCAGGTGGACTTCCAGCAACATTTCTGCCTTCTGTGCTCGGAGCGCCTGCGCGATCGATTTGCGTTGTCGCGATACTCGAGCTTGTTGTTTCAGCACTTCAGCGGTGAGGCTTTCGAGTTGGCTGCGTTGCTCGTCGATTCGAAGCTCGCGTTCGCCGAGCGTTTCCTGAAGCTGCAAAGCCAGCTTTAGATGGTCGCTCAGCTCGCGACTGGCTCCTTGGCTGTAAGCCAAGGAAACCTGGGCTTGCCATTTAGCTAGGGAATCATCGAGTTCGCGATGGAGATGCTCTGCAGAGTCGGTAGCGGGAACGTGCGACACAGCCTGCGGCGCGGATTCCGTTAGCATCTCCAGCAGTATCTGCAGATCGTCCTGGAGATCGTTGGAATTCTGGAAGCCGCGACTATTGTTCCCTTTTCGTCCGAATTTGGAGTTGCAGTTTTCCTCAAGCTTATTTCGGAGCGAATTCGCTAGTGAATTTATGTCTCTGGCGACTGTTCGTTGCTCTGACATGCTTGCTTGCCCCGATTGGATAATACACAGACTATTTCTCTCATACCCTTTTTTCTTCCCGGGAGTATAAATTCAGTAAGTCTTCAGCACGATTGAAGCCCTGGGGCTACTAGGCTAATGTTCAGTTGTAGCGATAATTCGGGTTAAGGCCGGAAGCGACTTTAGGTTCGGCTCCCAGCTGGTGGAGTTCGTGGAAATTTGGACGGATAGCTGGATTAGGATTCTTGCTGGAATCCGATGGAACCATGCTTAACCCGCGCCGGCGCGGCGGAATTCGGCCAAAAGGCGAATTCTCCTCAGCTTCAGCATTTGGGAGCACGAAAGCACAAATCATCCGATTGAGGATCATTATGGCTCTGGTGTCGATGGAGGTTGCAGATGGCTAAGAAACATTCCGAAGTAAAGTCGGAGGCCTGCACATTCGAGGCAGCCATGGAAGATCTCGAGACAATTGTGCGACGACTTGAGCAGGGGGGCGGGCCTTTGGAAGAGGCGTTGACCGATTACTCGAAAGCTATCGGACTCCTAAAATCATGCAATGGGCAGTTGAATGCGGCAGAACGACGGATTGAGATCCTGAGCGGTGTCGATGCCCAGGGTAATCCTGTCGTACGCCCGCTAGATGACGCCGACGCCAGCTTGGTTGAAAAGCAACAGACACGCAGCCAGCGAAGAAGCGCGGGAGCAGGTAAAGAGCGGGGCGATGAGCATGAGGAAATGGGACTTTTCTAGAGCTTAGCAACTTTGAATATGGCAACTGGTAGTCTAAATCAGATTTTTAGTGAGCTGAAGTTACAGCGCGATGCTATCGAAGAAGCGCTTGACGTCTATTCCCGTCCATGGCCAGGTTGCCCCGAACGTCTTAATTCGGCAATTCGTTACAGTTTGCTGTCTCCCGGGAAACGCATGCGCCCTCTACTGAGTCTGCTGGCTTGCGAAGCGGTGAGTGGTTTTTGGAAACCCGCGATTCCAGTGGCCTGCGCTGTAGAGTTTGTCCACGTCTACTCGTTGATTCACGACGACTTGCCGGCCATGGACAATGACGCCTTGCGACGGGGGATCCCGACCTGCCATGTGCAATTCGATGAAGCGACGGCAATTTTGGCCGGCGACAGTCTTCAAATGCTGGCTTTTCAAGTCATTTGCCAGGAATTATCGGCGGAAACAGCGGTTGCCTGCGTTCAAGTCTTGGCGGAAGCGGCTGGCCGCTGCCAATTAGTTGGCGGTCAAGCGGATGATCTGGCCGCAGAAGGGCGATTTGGTCCGGCTCTTGGTCCGGGGCAAGACGCCTTAGAGTTTCTCAAAAGTATCCATCGGCGGAAGACAAGTGCCTTAATTGAGGCCAGTCTGCAGTTGGGAGGGCTGGCGGGAGGCGCCGCTTTGGATCATCTTAAAAGTCTGCGAAATTATGGCAGGGCCATCGGTTTGGCGTTCCAAATCATCGATGATTGCCTGGATGTTGAGAGCACTGCTGAACAACTTGGTAAGAAGACGCGTAAAGATAGCACACTCGGCAAACTGACCTATCCAAGCTTAATGGGGCTGCATGAGTCTCGTGAACTGGCACACCAGCTCATCAGTGATGCTTGCGACGCGATTGCGGTTTTTGGCAATCGAGGCGAGCTGTTAAGGCGACTGGCGCAGTTTGTTGTCGAAAGGAAAGTTTAAAGCATCATGACGAAGTTACTTGAGAAGCTTGAGTCTGCAATCGATCTGCACTCCATGAGTCGCGCGGAACTGGACCAATTGGCTCAAGAAATTCGCGACGTACTGTGCGGACTACTGAGTATTAGAACGGCGCATTTTGCTTCCAACCTTGGTGTCGTTGAGCTTTGCCTGGCTTTGCATAGTGTCTTTGACTTTCGTACCGACCGCTTGATTTGGGATACCGGTCATCAGATTTATCCGCACAAGCTTGTGACTGGACGCTACAAGGACTTTGCCAATATCCGTACGCGCGGCGGTATGATGGGGTATCCAAACCCCGAAGAAAGCGAATACGACTTGTTCATGACAGGTCACGCAGGTTGCAGCGTTTCCACTGCGCTTGGTCTCAAGAGTGGTGATGATCTTCGAGGAGAGGGAAGGCGAAAGAGCGTTGCGGTAATCGGCGATGGCGCGTTTCCATCGGGCATCGTGTTCGAAGCACTGAACAACGCTGGTGAGTTGTCCAGCGATTTGCTGGTTATCCTGAACGACAATCGCATGAGCATTTGTCCGCGCGTTGGTTCGGTCGCCCGGTACTTGGACCGCTTACGCACGAATCCCTTTTACACCGGCTTGAAGAATGAAGTCGTGAGGATGCTCAATCATGTTCCGGTTTTTGGCGATCCCGCCGAGCGGATGTTGGCACAGATCAAAGAGGGCGTCAAGGCTGGCTTGCATGGTGGTATGCTCTTTGAAGAACTCGGCATTCGCTATGTCGGACCTATCGATGGTCATGACATTGGATTGATGAGCAAGTATCTCAAAATGGTCAAAGACCAAGAGGGACCAGTACTGCTGCACGTTGTTACCGAGAAGGGACATGGATATCAGCCTGCAGCACAAGATCCAGTGTTTTTTCATACCCCGCCGGCTTTCGAAGACGAATCAGGGCAAGCCAAGATTCTTGCGAGCAGCAGCTCGCCAGCGTTTACCAATTTTGCACGCGATGCCATTGGCAGCGCCATGCGCCGCGATCAGCGCGTCACCGTGATGACTGCTGCGATGTGTCAGGGCAACAAATTAGAACCTGTTCGAGAGGAGTTTCCCGAACGGTTCTTCGATGTGGGGATCTGCGAATCCCACGCAGTCGCTTTTGCGGCCGGACATGCCAAAGTTGGTTTGCGGCCGATTGTCACTATATACAGCACTTTCCTGCAGCGAAGCTACGACCAGATTTTTCAGGAAGTGGCGCTCCAGAACTTGCCGGTGATCTTCATGATGGATCGAGCAGGTTTGGCTGGACCAGATGGGCCTACGCACCACGGAGTGTACGACATCGGGTACATGCGAGTTTTTCCGAATATCGTTGTGATGGCTCCCACCGATGGGCCAGAGTTGGCCAGCATGTTGGATTTTGCTGTTGCCAGCGACCGGCCTGTGGCTATCCGCTATCCCAAAGCCTCCGCTGTGGACCTGGGGGTTTCCGGGCAGCCAATTGAGCTTGGAAAGTCGCAGCTAGTCCGCTGGGGTACCGATGGCGCAATCTTGGGCTTAGGTGGTATGTTAGAAACTGCCTTGAGAGCCGCGGATTTACTGGCCGAGGAGGGAATCGACGTTGCCGTCATTAACCCCAGATTCGTAAAACCGCTCGACGATCAGCTGCTCGAAAAAGTATTCAGCGAATGTCGATTTGTTGTTACGGTAGAGGAAGGTGCACTGATGGGTGGATTCGGTAGCGCTGTACTCGAGTTGGCTAGCGACCGAGGATGGGACGCCCGCCACTTGCGCAGGATGGGAATTCCAGATCAGTTCGTCGAGCATGGCGAGCGCGAAGAGTTGCTCGCTGAGTTGGGGCTGTCGCCCCAGGGATTGGCAGCAAAATGCCGCGAGCTGGCAGGCCAAGTTTCCGAGGCGGTTAAGTTTTAGGGTCGGAGCCCAATTGGATTGCCTCGAACGCTGCCGCTGCTTCCATAGCCACCGCTGCCAAAGGGTGGAGCTTAACCGTCTGGCGACAGTGGCTACGTCTTTTTCCGTAGCCACCGCTGCCAAGCGGTGGAGTTCAATTGGATCGCGTCCACCGTCCGGCGACAGTGGCTACGATTTTTTTTGCGCAATGTCCCGCATGACGACTGTAAAATCTAACGTAGACAAAGCACTCGGCCGGATTGTTTAGCTCGCTATCGGTTACAATCAGCGAAATCCTCCATCAGTATTCGTGAAGACGTCTGTATGCCAACCGAAGCTCCGTGGTTAACTGCCAGCAATGAGCGCCCCAAAGTTGCAATTCTGGCTTCGGTCAATCGCCCGCGAGTTCGTACCGAACTGTCAAAGATTGAAAAAATCCTAGCTAAGTCAGCTGAAATTGTTGCGGTCGATCAGGATGAAACGTTTGACTTTGAAAATGCAGAAATAGACTTTTGCGTTGTTTTGGGTGGGGACGGCTCGATCCTGTCTGCGGCGCGGAGAATGGGGCCCAACCAACGTCCGGTAATAGGTGTGAATCTAGGGCGTTTAGGCTTCCTGGCGGCTCTTGATGAAAACGAACTTAGCGTTGTTTGGCCGGAAGTTTGCGCTGGAAAATTTGCTATCGACGAACATGTGATGCTTCAATGCGAAATCATTCGCCAAAGTAGTAATCCAGGAAATGCCTCGGCGGCTGTTTCGCCTACACCTCCACTGCAATTGGCACTTAACGAGGCAGCCATCCTGGGTGGCCCTCCATTCTCAATGTTACAGATCGATCTTTACGTCGACGGGGAATTGGCGTCTACTTATAACTGTGACGGGCTGATCATCAGCACTCCCGTTGGCTCGACTGCCCACAATCTTTCCGCGGGAGGGCCAATACTTCAACGTCGATTGCAGGCTGTCGTCATTAGCCCAATTAGTCCACACACACTGACAATGCGCCCGGTAGTTGATCGGGCGGATCGCCTATTTGAAATGTTTATTCGTCAAGGACATGAGTCCGTTTCCGCGGTGTTCGATGGAAGGGTGCTCGGTAAGCTTGCCGATGGAGATTGCTATCGAATCCGCAAAGCCCCAGTTTCATTTCAAATGATTAGTATCCCTACCAAAGGTGAATATAGAACCTTAAGGGAGAAGCTCGGTTGGGGTGGAAGCCCACGCGAGTCCAAATAAGGTTCAAACATTCAAGTTTACTAACAACCTGGCAATTCTGTTTTCGGCATGGAGGCCCCAATGAATTCTTTTGCTACAGCGACACTCACGTTAATTGGCTGTTCCATACTATCAAGCGGTTCGCTCTGTGCGCAGGATTCATCGAGCACCGAGTCTCAAGCAGCCAACTCTGCGAAATTTACACTCAGGTACCGACTGAAGCCAGGAGAGCAATTGGTTTCGAAGGTCGTACATTTCGCTGAGACACGCACCAAAATGTCTCAACACGAGGAGGCGAGTCGTTCTCGAACGATCACGGAGAAGGTATGGGATGTCTCCGACGTCAACTCCGATGGCGAGATGACCTTTGAATATCGAATCAATTCCGTAGAGCTCGCCCAAACAGTAGGCGATAAAGAAGAATTGCATTACAACAGCCTCACCGATAAGGTCGTTCCCGATGTTTATCGGCAAGTCGCCGACACTGTGGCTAAACCTTTGGCCAAAGTGACCATCAACCCTCGTGGACAGATCGTGAATCGAGAAAGCGATTTGAAATCGCCGCAGCTCGGAATGGGCGAGCTTACGTTGCCTCTTCCTGAAGAAGCCATCGCCATAGGAGGTCAGTGGAGCGTTCCACGCGATGTTCGCGTTAAGTTGGAAAGTGGTGCCCATAAAACGATCAAGGTTCGCGAGCTGTATACGTTGGAGAAAGTGTCCGCGGGTGTCGCCACCATACGTATAGAAACGCAGCCATTAACACCCTTGGCCGATCCAGGAACGGAGTCGCAATTGATACAGCAATTGAGCCAGGGGGAAGTTAAGTTCGATATGGATGGCGGGCGAATGCTCAGCAAGCACTTGAATTGGCAAGACGAGGTCGTCGGCTTTAAAGGTCCTGAAACGTCGCTTCGCTACGACGCCAAGTATACCGAAGAACTTCTCCCGACCCCGAAACGCACCGCCGCACGCAAGTGATTTGGCTAGTATGTCGTTACTGCGCCGGACATTCGCATCGAGACGAACGGTTACCACAGGAACTTGCGTCGTACGGTAACCCGCGATGCGTTGGCCGGTACCGTCACGCGGATAAATGCATCAGAAGAATGGATGGATAATTTCTGATTTTCATCGACGATTGCTTCCCAGCCGCCATCGTTGATTTGTCGAATTTGCAGCACACAGCTTGGTAGAGATTTAAATTGGATTTCGAGGCTACTAGAGCTTGCCCAGTGCCAGCTCACCTGTGCGGGCGAAAACACGGCCGAGGGGGCGTCGACGAATACTTGGCACAGGGATGTCGGATTCTCGATGGCGACCCATTCAAACTTAGCAGCTTGTTTTCCAATGCGTGTCCGAATCAACCGGTGCGATATGCCTAGTCGTCTTAGGAAGTCGTCGAGTTTCGGTTGGGACCGATGCAGGTTATCGTGTCGGTGCAGGATGGATTTAAGAGCAGCTGTGAACTGTGGCTCGATCGACTGTGTTGCACCGAGGTTTCCTACCGCAGTTAAGCTTGCCAGCTTGCCCAACAAGAACACATCTTGATATTCGCAGAGTGCCTCCACTGCCGACGTAGGCACGGGACTGGCCGCCATCAAAGGGCCGTCGGACAAGTGTGCTGAGGTCTTCTCCGTCGATAATCTGTCGACAAAAATGTTTGCAGCAGCCGTGTTTGTCCAAACAAAAGGACGGTCGCGGGGGTTGGCTGACGATGCGAGATGCAAGGGCTCGCTCAATGCTGCACCTGGACTGGAAAAACTAATCCAGCAGGATGCACAAAGGGTCATCTCGAGTATCGTCAGTCCGAGGGCATGGGACATCGAGCGAGTGCATGAGGCGATGGTAAGAACTACCCCGGGAATCCCAAAAGCCAAACACAGCGATTTTAGGATAGCAGATGATTTTGCTGGGCCGAGCCAGGCGTCCTGTGTATGTGCCGCTAACCAATTCTCAATGTAGTTTGGATCGATGTAGTAGTAGCCTATGGTGATTGTCAGCAGCAGGCCGACGAAGGAGAGGATCGCCAAAAGTCTACACAGCCAGCCTGACCTGAGGCCGCCCATGTGACCTTGCTGGGAACTGCATTGCCACCCCGCCAGCAAGCTGCAAGCAGCAGCGAACCACACGGACCACTTGGCAGGGTAGCGAAAGTATTCGTAGCCCGGTAACACGGCAACTAGCAATGCATATGGCCCGCCAGATTGATCTTGGGCGAACCCAGCTACAAAGCGTGTCCAACCAAACCAAGTACAGACCTCGCGCAGCACCCAAATGAACGTGTAGCTGCCCAGCATGGCTAACAGCGAGAACAGTGCGATGACTACTAGCCAGCGAGCTCGTGAGTGCCAACAATTTTTGACGGCTTGTAGACAAAGCAAGGTAGGGATGATGCCGAAGTAAAGGGAGGGCAGCCACATTCTTCCTTCTGCCGGAATTGCAGCAAAAAGTCGCGAGTTGCTCGGGACATAGCTTCCTCCCAGCGTTGGCCACAGGCAGGTGACAAGATGCCACGGCGAAACGCTAAAGTCGTAGATGCGTCGCACTGGTGCAGGCGTGCTTGCCAGCTGGTTGCCCAACTCGCTCGACACTAAAGCGGAATCCGAAATCTCGGAATGATCTCGCGCACTGAACTGTACCCAGCGCAGTGTAGGAATCCACTGGATAGCGGTCGCGATGACAACAAGCAGCAGCGCTCCACTAATCCAGCCAGTGGAGTCTTTTAGGAAAGCGATGGATGTTCGTGGAGGTTTGCAGTTCCACCAGCTCGCGACGGCGACCAAGCCCGCAACGATAAAGGCATTGGCCGTGGTGTGTGCGTCGCCTGCGAGCAACATGAGAGCGCAGGATGTTGAAAAAACGAGGCAGCTCCAGAGCCCTGAGCGTTTCCTCGAGTACCAGAAATCAGCGATGGCACCTAGCGCAAATCCGATCCAGGCTGCGCTACATAAATAAATCAAATTCGCGTGTTGAAAGAATACAGGGCAGCTTAGAGAGTAGCTCAGGGCGGCTAACCAACCGGCGTAATTTGAAAAACCAAGCCGATGGGCTGCAAAACGTATTCCGTAGGCGGCGATCCAAATATGGACGATGACCACCAACGAAAACCTCTGAGCGATTGTTAAACCTGGGAAGAACCAGAGAAGCCGCAATGGGTAATAGAGAGCCGAACTCGGCTGGCCTACGACAGAAACCCCCAGTCCTTCCTCTGCGTTCCAGCGTGGAAAAAACTCACCGCGTTTCGCCTGGCGATCAAGCCATACCGCTTGCGGACAGTAGAAATGGTAGGCGTCGCGGAACGCGGGAACTTTCGAATGGAGAAGGCCGGGATAACACAGCCAGAGCGTGGAGCCTAGCAACGCAAACCACGCCATCAATTCATGAACGATCGGTGGCTTGTCGCCACGTTGTCTTTGTTGGTAATTGTCGGACAATTTCGTCCAGTTGACGCAACCTGCAGGAATCTGGTGCAATGTCCCGATCAGGCTGTAATCCGCGACATGGCACGAGCACGGCTGACGGCTTTATCGCGAATGACAACCAAGTCGGGCTTATCGGCCGGCATTTCCAGTGCCACACGCATTGCTTCCGCGGCAACAGCGCTCGTTATCTCGCTACATTGAACAAGTTTGTCGGTCAAAACAGAAACTACATTGTCCGCAACTTGCACGAACCCACCTTCGACAAAATAGCTTCGTACGGTTCCGCTAGAGCGAATGCGTAGTACGCCATAACCGAGTCGGCCCACCATGGCACTGTGCCCTTTGAGGATTCCCAGTTCTCCATCGAACATGGGAACCGTTACTGAATCGGCTTGGATATCCAATTCAGTACGTTCGGGAGTAACAACCACGCATTGAATATTGCTCATGTTCGACTCTATTTCTTAGCCATCTTCTTAGCTTGTTCTTCGGCTTGTTCAATTGCACCGACGTACATGAACGCAGGCTCGGGCAGGTGGTCCCACTTGCCATCGCAAATTTCTTCGAAGCTACGAATCGTGTCGGCCATGGTAGTGATTTCACCGGGACGTCCGATAAATTTCTCAGCGACCAGAAACGGTTGGGACAAGAAACGTTCGATGCGGCGTGCGCGATGCACTACCATCTTGTCATCTTCGCTCAATTCGTCGACGCCGAGAATAGCGATGATATCCTGCAATTCGCGGTACCGCTGCAGAGTAGTTTGAACACGGCGAGCCACATTGTAGTGACGTGCACCGACATACTGCGGATCGAGAATACGGCTATTCGAAGCTAGAGGATCAATCGCCGGATAAATTCCTTTTTCCGATATGGAACGCTCCAAATAAATGAACGCATCCAACTGACCGAACGCCGTGGCTGGAGCGGGGTCGGTTGGGTCGTCGGCAGGTACATAAACAGCTTGTACGGACGTAATCGCCCCTTTTTTCGTGGACGTGATTCGCTCTTGGAGCGCACCCATTTCGGTGGCGAGTGTAGGTTGATAACCCACAGCGGAAGGCATACGTCCCAGCAGAGCAGAAACTTCAGAACCTGCTTGTGAGAAACGGAAAATGTTGTCGACGAACAGGAGAGTGTCGGTTCCAGTCGTATCTCGGAAGAATTCAGCCATGGTCAGAGCTGCCAACGCGACGCGGAGACGAGCGCCTGGTGGCTCATTCATCTGTCCGAAGATCATGCATGTTTGTTCGATAACCATGCGACCTGTTTGACCGATCTCAGTTTCTTGCATTTCCAACCACAAGTCGGTTCCTTCGCGAGTTCTTTCTCCAACTCCAGCGAATACTGAGTAGCCACCGTGCGAGCTTGCCACCCGCGCGATTAGTTCTTGGAGAATTACTGTTTTGCCAAGACCGGCACCGCCGAACAAACCGGCTTTACCACCTCGAACGAACGGTGTGAGCAGGTCGATCACCTTGATGCCCGTTTCGAAGATTTCTGTGTTGGTAGAAAGCTGGTCAATCGAGGGGGCGTGGCGGTGGATGGGCCAATAGTCGTCGGCAGTCACATCGCCTTTTCGATCGACGGGTTCACCCAACACGTTGAACACGCGTCCAAGGGTCGCTTTGCCTACGGGCACCGAAATGGGCTTGCCGGTATCCACACAATCCAGACCGCGCATTAGGCCTTCAGTGCTTCCTAGAGCAACGCAGCGCACGCGGCCACCGCCCAAGTGCTGTTGTATTTCGCCGGTCAGGTTGAGTTTCACCCCTTTTTGATCGGAATTGATAATTACCGCATTGTAAATTGGAGGCAATTGGCCTTCGGCAAACTCGGCGTCGAATGTTGAGCCGATCACTTGGATGATCTTTCCAACTCGCGCTTGTGTGGCAGTCGACATGTCAAAGGATCCTTAGTCGTAAAAATATGACGAGTGTTTTTGTTGTATGGGGATTATTGTGTGGAGGACCGTCTGGCGTCGGTCTGTCGGCCTCGTGTGGCTGCAAATCCGGAATGCGTGCTCCGACGAAGTGCGATTAGCCCTCGAGTGCCTCGACACCACCGATGATTTCCATGATTTCCTGGGTAATCTTCGATTGACGGGCGCGGTTGTAGGTTGTTGACAGCTGCTTGATAATCTCGCCTGCATTCTCCGTGGCGCTCTTCATGGCTACCATGCGAGCGATCTGTTCACTGACGGCAGCATCGAGGAAGCACTTAAACAGTTTGACTCGAAAACTAGCTGGCACTACCTCTTCTAGAATCGATGCGGCTGATGGCAGGAATTCGTAGTCGGCCTTACTCCCCTCCCCTGCACCGTTGGCTGCGGAGGATGCGTTGTCGTTCTTGGGCTGTGAGAATGGCAGCAGCGTTTCGACAGTGGCCACCTGCTTGGAGATACTTACAAAACGTGTGTAGGCGACATCCAATCGATCCATGCGGCCAGCGGTAAACTCTTCCATCAAACGATCAGCAATTTTTGCCACGTCCTCGAAGGCGGGTTGGTCTTCGAATTTGGTATACATTTCGTCGATGGCCACGTTGCGAAATTTCATCGCAGCAATACCGCGCTTGCCGCTAATCTCGAAACGAAAGCCACCGCTGGCGTTTAATTCATCGCGACGTTGCGTGGCGGCACGAATCACCGAACCGTTGTAGCCGCCGCACAATCCGCGATTACTGGTTAGCATCAAAACCGTTGAGGCTTTGACTTCGGCGCGTTCGGCGAGCAGGGGATGCGAAACTTCCAGGCCGGCGGCCGCCAAATCGCGTACGATAGCCGTTATCCGCTGGGTATAGTCATTGGCAGCCGACGCGCGATCCATGGCTTTCTTGAATCGTGCAGTAGCGATCAATTCCATTGTTCGCGTAATTTTGCGAATATTTCGTATGGATTTGCGTCGCTTGTCGAGTTCTCGAATGTTGGCCATGTGGTTAGCCCTTATAGCCCTGTTTAAATTCTGCGATGGCCGCTTTAATGCCGTTCTCGACTTCTTCGGACAGATCGTTGGTCTGCTCCAGCTTGCTCATCACATCAGCCTTGCGGTCGCGCATGAAGTCGAGCAGCTTGGTCTCAAAATCCGCAATTTTATTGACGGGTACATCATCCATGTGTCCGCGCGTGGCGGCATAGATGCTCACGATCTGTTGGTAGACGCTGAGTGGCTTGTACTGTGCCTGTTTCAGCAATTCGACCATACGGTAACCACGATCAAGCCGCGCTTGTGTCGCGGGATCGAGTTCAGTACCAAGTTGAGCGAAGGCTTCAAGTTCGCGGAACGAGGCCAAGTCGAGACGCAGACCACCAGCGACTTTCTTCATGGCCTTGATCTGAGCGGCACCCCCCACGCGCGATACGGAGATACCGGCATTCATCGCCGGGCGAACACCCTTGAAGAACAAGTCCGGCTGCAAGTAGATTTGCCCGTCGGTAATCGAAATCACGTTCGTAGGGATATACGCGGAGACTTCGCCTTCTTGCGTTTCAATGATCGGCAGGCTGGTCATCGACCCTCCGCCCAGCTCTTTTGACAGCTTGGCCGAACGCTCGAGCAATCGACTGTGGCAATAGAAAACGTCACCTGGGAAAGCTTCGCGTCCTGGTGGTCTACGCATCAACAATGATAGTTGACGATAGGCGACAGCTTGTTTGCTCAAATCGTCGTACACGACAAGCGCGTGTTGGCCATTGAACATAAAATGTTCGGCCATCGCCGTACCCGAGTACGGAGCAATATATTGCAACGGAGCTGGCGTGCTCGCACCAGAAACAATGACGGTTGTGTAGTCCATCGCGCCGTATTTGCGGAGTGCTTCGATCACCAGCGCAACCGACGAATCCTTCTGACCGATAGCGACGTAGAAGCATTTTACGCCGGTACCTTTTTGATTGATAATCGCGTCGATGGCTACGGCGGTTTTTCCTGTCTTGCGGTCACCGATGATCAGTTCGCGCTGACCCCGGCCGATGGGCGTCATGGCATCGATGGACTTGATTCCAGTTTGTAGCGGTTCGTGGACCGGCTGTCGCTCGGCGACACCGGTGGCAATAATTTCCACAGGACGCTGCTGGGTCGATTCGACAGGTCCACGACCGTCAAGTGGATTGCCCAATGGATCGAGAACTCGACCGATAACGCCCTCTCCGACGGGAACGCTGAGCAGTCTGCCCAGGGCTTTGACTTCGTCGCCTTCGTTAATTGTCAGGTAATCACCAAGAATGATGATACCGACGGAATTCTCTTCGAGGTTAAACGCGAGCCCGATAACACCGCTGGGAAACTGCACCATTTCGCCAGCCATTACGCCGGACAAACCGTATACCCGAGCAATACCGTCACTCACTTCAAGGACCGTACCGACTTCGCGGACGTCCATTTGATTCTCGAACGTCTCGATTTCTCTTTGAATCACCGAGGCGATTTCGTCCGAGTTGAACTTCATTGCGCCGACCTCGAAAAACTAGTGGATTGAATGGAAATGTAAGATTATAGATTAAGTTGACATCAGCGACTCGTATTGGTCGCGGATCGCTTTTTGCACACCAGTTGCAACAGCCGAACGGATCGATTGCATCTTGCCCAAAACGCTTCCGTCTAGGACTTTATCGCCAATTCGCAGTATTACGCCGCCAAGGATGGTTGGGTCGATTTTCTCGATGAGGATTGCCTCTTTGCCGTCGAAGGCTCTTAGTCTCTGCGAGATATTGACTCTTTGAGCATCGGTGAGCGGTTGAGACGAGGTAACAGTAACGCGTTGCCGGCCCAGTTGCTCTTCGCGCAATATTGTCGCAGTGATCTGCACGGCGCGCAACGAATCGATGCGTCCGCGGCGACACAGAATCTTCAGAAAATTAAGTAGCCTGTTGTCGATTCTGCCGTTGAAGATGCGATCGAGCATGCCTTCCTTTTGGTCCTGCGAAATTCGCGGAGACGCCAGCGCCTGTTCCAACAACGGATGTTGATCCAAACACTCTTTGACTACAGCTTCTAGCTCGGACACGACACTATCGACCGAATCGCCAACCGAACCAAGCAGGGCCTTGGCGTACAAGGCGCCGACTTGTTGCTGGTCGCTATCAAGCGTTGTTTCGTGTTGTTGAGCGTCTGGCATAGTGCTTGCTGAGGTAAACGTTTTCTAATCAGGGGAGGAACATCAGTTCTGACTGGGAAGCTTGCCCAGCATGTCTTGGATCAAGCTTTGGTGGTCTTCGGCACGCACTTCGCGACCGACCACCCGCTGAGCCAGCGACATGGCCACATCAGTGGATTGGCTTGCCAATTCACTGAGAGCAACCCGCTTGGCCGCTTCGATATCCGCAACGGCTCGATCTCGTTGACGAGTTGCTTCTTCCTGGGCAGCGGCGATCATTTTCTCACCAGCGGCTTCGGCGTCCTTGCGGGCTTCAGCAACAATTCGTTGAGACTCTTCCGCTGCCGCGGCCAGCTTCGACTCGTACTCAGCTAATTTCGACATCGCTTCGTTGGATGCTTTTTCAGCACGCGAGATATTTTCCGCAATGCCACGCTCTCGCTTCTCGAGACCTTCCATGATGGGCTTCCAGGCTACCGCGGTTAGGCCAAGCAGCAGCAGCCCAAACACAATGGCGCTAAAAAATGCCATGTCAGTACGAAAATCGACAACCTTAAAAGCGGCATCGGTCATGTTCGCATGCGTCGGGTCGAGGTCTACATGTTCGCCCTTGCCGTGCGCATCGGCCGATTCGTGAGCCGAAGTCCCATGCTCGGAGGTCGATGCTTCTGGATGCATCGAACTGCCGCTTTTCACTTCTGCTTCTGCAGATTTTTCTTGTGCAATTGCGAGTCCGCCCAATAGCGGAACAACCACAAAAAGGCTCAACAACAGCTTTGATACACTCAACATAACACCCATCGACTGAACGGTAGGAAGCGAAAAAGACGCTCCGGAGATCGCCACAGTTTAGCTGCAGACGATAACCGCATAGAACGCCAAACCTTCGATCAGAGCCGCAGCAATAATCATCAGAGTCTGGATCGTACCCGATGATTCAGGTTGACGAGCAACCGACTCAACAGCACCCTTAGCCAACAAGCCGATTCCTAAAGCGGCGCCAATTACAGCCAAGCCAGCACCGATTTGCGGAGGGATGCTGAAAGCTTGCGTTTGAGCAGCAGCGGGAGCACTCATGACAACAAAAAGACCTACAGTCCAGATGGCGATGCGAACAGCTTTAATCACTTAAATTCTCCTCAGGGTAGCAAAATAGTGGATTCGAAATGGTTTTAAACTTAGGTAGACAAATCGAGCGCCTGCATTCCTAGTGTCCGTGCGTTGCACTGCCGATGAAGAATGCTGCCAGCAGAGTAAACACGTAGGCTTGCAGGAACGCGACAAACAATTCAAGGAAACTCAGAACCGTAGTGCCCAAAATAGCAATGATCGACAGCCCCGTCCAAGCGCCGGTGTGCATCGAGCCGGCGTGTGCTCCAAACGCTAGGCCCATGATTCCAAGTAAGACCATGTGGCCAGCAGCCATGTTGGCGACGAGTCGAATTGACAGGATGGCGTGCTTAATAAACAACGAAAAGAACTCAATCACCCATACCATCGGGACAATCACAATGCCCATGTAAAGCGGGAGACCCAAATCCGGAACCAGACTCTTCAAGTAGCCAATCAATCCCTGCGATTGAATGCCCAGATAGGTTCCAACAATGAACACTACTAAGGCCATCACCACGGTAAATGCGAAAGCCGCCGTGGGAGCCCCAACCCAAGGCAACATGCCCATGAGATTACAACCCAGGATGAACATGAAAATTGTCCAGAACAAGGGCATGAATTTCGGCGAGTCGTGCGGGTCAATACCCTTTTCGACGATATCTGTTTTGATGAAAGTTAGAAAGCTCTCGAGGAAATTCCACAGCTTGCCTTTGGGTGCCCCGCCGCTCCGAATCCTGCCAGCCAACCAGCGGAAGGCGAGCAGCAATAGAACCGCTACGACCACTTCGATAATCATGTATCGCGAGATGGCAAATCCCGACTGGGGTTCGTATGCGTTTTTTAGCGTAGCGAAGGGCTGTGGGATAAAAATTTTGCCCGATAAATGGTGATTGTACTCGGCTAATTTCTCGGGCGACCACTGGGCTTGAGCCAAGTATTCGTCAAGAACCTGCCTGTCATCCATGTCGCGGCGAATTTTGGACCATTCGCGGTTGGATTCCTGGTCGGAAACCAATTTAATCATCCAATCGAGCCTCGCGTCGGGCTTCTCCGCTAAGTAGGCAACCGCCGTATCACGAGGTTTTTCGACTAATGTTTTTGCCCATGCGTCAGCTTCCGACCGAAGGGCCACCACACTGTCTTCGACATACTGATCAAACGGGCGACCGTGTCGATGAGCATCGGCGTGCTGCCAATGCATCCACGCATCTTTGGCGTGCGCCAGCGCATCCGAGTCTCCGACAACTTTAGTTAATTTTTCGAGGAAGCGATCGGCCTCCCAAGCTTGATACTCGGGATCATTGCGTACAGCCCAGTCACCTACCTGGTCAGCAATTTGCTCCGGCGATTCATACTTTGCACGAACCAACATGCGAGGCACGTCAAAGTAGTAGCTGTCTTTGATGTGAAGGATGGGGTCGGAAGCCATGGAAGTCGCTTTATGGGATCTGGCGGGATAGACTCAAGACGATGAGTCCTGTTGACGCCGAACGTCGCGAATGAGAAGCCAAGATTCTAATGGCAGCGAAACGAAATAACAGGCCAG
>JBGSTP010000047.1:0-7007 GCA_041736515.1 Pirellulaceae bacterium | reverse complement strand
CAGCCGTCTGGAAGTGACCACTGTCGAAAGAATAGACAGGGGAATGGGGACAGAGGAATGATTGCTTCATTTTCTAAACCCTTCCGTGATTCCATGTCCTCATGCCTTTGTCTCAAAATCCCCGACGAGGTTGCGAGCATGGTCGGCAGAAATCGGATGCGAGACGGTCATATTCCCCTGTCCCCATTCCTGTGTCTACCCTCCTACCCTCCGAACCTAAGTCATTAAGCCAACCCTGCCCATGCACCCATCTGGAAAGCTCAACCTCAACCGCAGCCGTCTGGAAGTGACCACTGTCGAAAGAATAGACAAGGGAATGGGGACAGAGGAATGAATGCTTCTGTCCCCCACTTCGCAAGATTGTGGCTGGACCCATGGCTGGCTATTCTTGGATAGCAACAGGCGGCTCGTAGTAGGCTTTGCCCTCGCGATAGAGGGCAAGTCGCGATTCGAAATCGGCTCGCTGCTTTTCGGGTATTTGGGTCGCGTTTTCGAGCGACTTTTCCTGCCACTTAATGGCTTCCTGGAAATTGCGCGTTTCGGCATAGGCGGCGGCAAGCGTGTCAAGATTCCTTGGGGCTTTCCAAAGACTCAACTCACAAGATCTGGTTGCTGAGACAACAGCCTCAGCACCGTCGCGGTGTTCCGGAATGGGCGAGGTGGCAAGGAGCCAGGCGCGACTGCCCCAAACGTTGGCGTTGTCAGGGCTACGGCGAACGCCTTCATCCAGGTCCTGAAGCATCTTCACTCGGTCCTCTTGGGCCGACCAAACATAAGCTCGCCCGCAATAAGCGTTTCCTAGCTCGGGATCTAAGCGAATTGCCTGGTCGTAACTCTTCAGAGCCTCGTCGAATTTCCCTAGTTTCCTCAGGCAGGAGCCGCGACGGTCATGATAGGAGGCGTTTGTGGAGCTTATACGAATTGCCGCGTCGATTTCGGCCAGTGCCCGCTCGTATTCTTTCAGGTCAAGAGCGTAGATATTGGCCAAATTGGCGAGGTACACTGCGTTGGTAGGTTTCAGCTTGATCGCAGTTTCGTAGTCAGCGATTGCTTTAGCTGGCTCACCTATGGCTCGCCAGGAGATGGCGCGACAGTTGTACAATTCGCTTTCTGTCAGATGAGAAGGTGAACTACTCAGTTGTTGAATTCCTGCCACTACGCGACGCGATACTTCACTCTGGTAAGCCAGCACATTGGTGTAGTAGGCGGGAGCATCCTCCACGGGAACAACGTCCGTCCGGGCGATGTAGTTTTCGCCGATCCACAACCGCTCTTCTTCGACCCGCGTCACTTGATATGGGAGGCCGACACCCGACGCCGTGCGACCATCCGCGCTGAGCAACCCCACACGGAAGCGAGGCAAGCATCGCTGGCCAAGCCACTTCTCTGGCTCATCGGCGGCCTTAGGAATCGCCATTGCCTCTTCGGCAGCCGCCAACAATTTCCGCCAATGCGATTCATTTGCGCTAGGAGCCAAATAGGTCTGCCGAAGCGATTCCAGTGCTTTCGCGCGCTCTCCCAAATGATGCTGCACGATCGACTGCAGCGCGTGTACTTCCGCGGGCAGAACTTGATCGCTTGGCAATGTGGACAAAGACTGGGCGGCGGCATTCCAATCCCCCAAGCGATAATGGGCCCACGTTTCCAAGTACGAAAACGGAACGTCGATGGGAGCGAGCTTCTTTGCCTCCACAATCAGAGCTAGTGCCCGCTCGTGTGGTTTCCGCGATGGAGATTCCTCAAGTAACAGGTCACTTGCCTGAGTCAACAGTTCCGCAGGATTGCGTCGCTGACGTACCAACTCCAGAGCCAGCCGGCGTACTTCCTGGCTGGCACTCGCAAAGTTGAGCCGCTCGGACACATTCTCCAACGTCCGGATGTGACCATTCTCGTCGCGGACGTCGAGCCAGTTGACGAGTTCTTCCGCTTCGAGCGCGGGAGTAAGTGGATTGGCGTTCCAAGTCGTCCCGCCATACATCGATAACGAATGAGTCGACAGCTGCAAAGCACCCCCATCGACGACGGTCGAGTTGATCAAGCCAGCAAAGTTGCCCGTCAGCGAAAGCAATTCCTGTCCGGTGTGGCCATCCCAGACCTGCACCTCGCGCTGTTCCTCGACAGGCCGGGCATACATGCTCAACGTGCTTGAAGTGCGCTGACGCAACGTCCCCGTAGCGGTTACGATGCGCGAAGCATCGGCACTAAACGCCACCGCTCGCACCGCCGCCGAATCTGTGGGGAGCTGAAACAACTCCCTTCCGCTATCTGTGTCATAAACGTATACGTTGCTATCCAACGCCACCGCCAATCGTCGACCATCCGTGTTAGCCACAATCACTCGAGGAAGTCGATCGCCAGGCAGGCTGAATCGCGAGATTTCCCGTCTGGTGCTTGTTTCCCAGTTGACAATTTGTAGACCTTCACCTTGACTGGCCAAAAACAACCCAGCCACCCTGGAACCATCCTCGCACGGTATCGCCATATCGGCATCCGGATCCTCAAAGACAAGCTTGCCGTCGGACACAGTCCAAATACGAGTTCCAGATGCACCTGTTAATCCCCCCTGCAAAAAGGAGGGCAGCCTTGAGGGGTTCACGGGCGTCCCCCGCGAAGCAAGGGCAAAGACTGGAGACGATGCAAATAGTAATTCACCATTCTGCGTGAAAGAAACACCACTCAATGGGGATGAAAGCCGCATCGCGTCGATTCCAACTCGAGGATGCAATTGGCGACCGTCCGTTAAATCCCAGACATGAATGGAATGTCCTGAATTCGCGTTCAACTTTGGCTCGTCGGGCACGGATATGGCAAACCGCCGGCTATCCGCGCTGATTGAAAAAGTCGAAATGAGGCTCGATAGAAATCTTAATTGCTGTGAGGTCGATTCCACTGCGGGCATGCGTTTTGCGACCACCTCGCGTCCCGAAGCAACTTCCCAAACCTTTAGTTCACACGCTTGATTCTGCTCTGCCGATTCATCGAGCCCAATCCAAGCCAAGTACGCTCCGTTGTAGCTGAATCTGGGCGGACCCGAACCCAAGGCAGACTCAAACGAAAAAGTCCGATCCGCGAGTTGGCCTGTATTGTCCTTGACAAGAGTGCTTTTTCCGTGGTCAAGAAATGCACGATTCTGTGTCGTTGACGTCCCAAAAGTTCTCAAATTCTCCGCGGACCAGCGCCCGTTAGGCGAGACTGTAATGACGGCAACGACTGGCCGTTCGCCAAGTGGTCGTTCCTCTGTCGTACCGGGAAGACCAACTCGCCCAGCTGTTGAGTACGCGGCTTGAATGGCTGTAGGTTGTGCTGGCACGCCCCAGAACAGAACCTTGCCATCGTCGTAAACCGCTATGACTTGGCGACCATCCGATGTGAAGCCTAACGCTACCAATGCTTGAGTTGGCCCTTGAAACTTCGGACCGGGCTTTCCCGTGATGGTATTCCACAGTTGTATTGTTGCGAGATCGGAACGGGTCGGTAGCGTCACCGCGAACCATTCACCATTGGGACTGAGACTGTGTAAGCCGGGTTCTTCGAATTGGCCGCTTCTGGTTTTGAAATCTGGCTTGGCCAGGCTCATAAGCGCTTGGCCTGTGGCAGTATCGAACGCGGTCACCAACGGTTCAACGTTCCGTGGCTCGTTTCGATCCACGGCCACAATTTTCTGACCGTCATGGCTGAACTCCAAATGCTGCCCAAATACTGGTGGCGTGGTCACCTGTGAACTGGTTTCCAAGTCATAGATCGTGACGCCGTAGGGTTCGACCCCTGGTTGACGCAAGCGCGTGATATCGAAAAGCGAGATACTCGGTTTGACGGCTAGACGTCTCCCACTGGCATCCAATGCGAATACTTCGCTACCTCGCTGATCACCGTCACGCTGTGGGATGGCAACCCGCGTAATTTCTTCGCCTGACTGCGAGTCGCAAACTTGAATGAACGGTTCCTTCAGCGGTGTCGCAAATCTCGATCCGTCGTGGCTGAAAGCAAACGTAGCACGACCGTCTACGTAGTCTTCGGCCGCTCGATTAAGTACTTCCTCCCCTGATTCGGTTTTGAAAACATGCAGGACCGCAGCCGGTTCCGTAACGCGGTCACCAAACGATCCGGAAGAACGCCCATCACGGTTCCTCATCACCACCGCGACTCGCTGACTATCGACGTGAACGAGGGCGACTGAGATTGCACCACTGATAAAATCTCTGGTCGTCCACGCGGTGTCTTGGTTATCGAACAACAGAGAGCTGTCGAGTTCCTTTTCGAATAGTTGTTTGCCTGACTCCACATCCCAAACATGCAACACACACGAGGGTTGGCTTTGGTTGCGGGAAGGCGCAGCTAGGGGAGCCGTAGCTAGGTATTTGCCATCTCGGCTGATCATCGTCCACGAGCCTGCCTCAGCACGAAATGCGCTCGCCGCACGTGTTGTCATTTGCAGATTGCCAAGAGGAAGCTGCAGCTCGCGCTCGCTGGCATGCAGCATCCGCAGCCAATAATGCCATTCAAACCCACGCAGGTCAGACTCACCGGGCTGCGGTCGAGAGGCATTGAGCAGTTCGCGAACGCGAGTGATGTTGTTGGAGTCCCAGGCTCGGCTGATCAAGTTCATTTGGGCCGCGTAGAGCGCACGTCGTTGCTGCTCTTTTTGCCGCGCAATTTCGATATTGGCCGCGTTGGCACGATCGCGTTCTTGCTCGGCCGCTTGCCGTTGTTCCAGCTCTGCAACCTTGGCTAACTTGGCCTCTGCTTCGCGCTCTTCGGCGAGCTTGCGCTGAGCGGCCTCTTCCTGAGTTGCCTTTTCAGCTCGATCTCGCTGGCGTTCGGCGTCTGTTTTGGCCCTCAGTGCTTGTTGCCGCTGCTGGTCGGCTTCGATGAGACTCTGGCGAGCCAGGTTGTTCGCACGGATTTCGCGAATGGCAAGCCAGGTACTAATGGTTGATCCCAGTAGCAAGACCACGGCGATCGTGCCGATTAGTCCGGCGGCTGCGCGATTGCGGTGGACCACTTTCTTCAGCCGATACCATGCGGACGTAGGGCGAGCGATGATGGCTTCATCGTTCAAGTAACGCCGAATGTCCTGCGCCAGACCGTTGGCTGTTTCGTAGCGCCGGTTGCGGTCTTTTTCGAGCGCCTTCATTACGATCCAGTCCACTTCTCCGCGCACCAACCGCGATAACTTAGCCGGTTCGATCTGGCGATTGGCAGCCACGGATGCGAGCGAATCGCTGGTACTCAATCGCGTGCTGGGGAGCGGTGGCTCCTCTTCGCGAATGATTCTCAGCATCTCCGTAAAGGCGGCTGTACGTAGCCGCTGACGATCAATGGGCGTTGTCCCGGTGAGTAGCTCGTACATCAGCACACCCAGCGAGTAGATATCGCTCCGCGTATCGACATCCAGTTGATTCAATTCAGCTTGTTCGGGTGACATATACTCGAGCGTGCCAACCAGCGAGCCGAAACCTGTCACCAGCGTTTTCTCCGTGAGCTGGCCACCGGTGGCTTTGGCCACGCCAAAGTCGATCACCTTGGGGACGGGTTGCCCATCGTAAAGAGCGATCAACACGTTCGAAGGTTTTAGATCGCGGTGAATCACCCCTTTCTGATGGGCATGTTGCACGGCGTGACATACCGGCAGTAGCAATTCGAGCCGCTGCCGAGTCGTTAGTTTTTTCGTGTCGCAGTATTGAGTGATGGGAATGCCCTTGACCAACTCCATCACGAAGAATGGGCGTCCCGACTCGGTCGTTCCGGCGTCGAGGACTTTGGCGATATTGGGATGGTCCATCATCGCCAAGGTTTGCCGTTCCGCCTCGAAGCGCGCGATGACTTGCCGCGTGTCCATACCCGGTTTGATAATCTTGAGCGCCACCAGCCGCTTCATCGGCTCGGTTTGTTGCGCCATGTAGACGACCCCCATTCCGCCTTCGCCGATCTGCTGGATCAGCTTGAACGGGCCGATGACGGTGCCTACCGATTCGGTGAGCGGTTGGAAAGCATCGGTGCCTTGCGGTTCGACTGCGGGTTGGTCGAGAATGCCTCCGGCAGCGGCATGGGCCGACAGGAGCCGCTCAATTCTCTGGCGTGACTCCAAATCGTCGCCACACTCGCGCGCTAGCAGGCGCTCTCGTTCGGCTAAATCGTCAATCTCCAGCGCTTGCATGAATAGGGATCGTTCGTTGATCATGTCTTTACCTGTCGGTGCCTTTTGCACCCCTTTCTGTAAAGCAATGCGACAGACTGACCAGGACTTCGCCACGACTCAGATTATTTTTCGTAAATTTCTGCGTGGAGAAAGGCGCGAGCATAAGCCCACAGGCGGTCAGCAGTGCGCGGAGAGATATTGAGGGCCTGGGCAACCTGCTCCATTGTAAGCCCGGCAAAGTACCGCAGTTTCACCAGTTGAGCTGCTTTTTCATCGGTTGCAGCGAGTTGGTTGAGTGCTTCATTGAGGGCCAATAGATCGTCGGCTGACTCCGGCGCGGCCAGATCGACAGTATCGAGGTCCTTGCGGATCAGTTCTCCGCCATGACGCGCGGTGGCCCGGCGTCTGGCCCGTTCAATTAAGATCCGTCGCATGGCTTCTGCAGCTGCGGAGAAGAAATGGCCGCGATTGTCGAAGCCCTGCGCATTGGCCGGTCCAATCAGCCTCAAATACGCCTCGTGCACCAGCGCGGTCGCCTGCAGCGTTTGTCCGGATTTCTCTTGGGCCAGCCGAGCAGCCGCCAGTTTGCGCAGCTCCTCGTAAACCAACGGCAACAGATGTTCTGCTGCCGCAGGATCACCCCCTTCGATCTTAGCCAGGATTTGTGTGATTTCGTTCATGCAAGCACAGTGTAGAGCGATTGTGCAATCATGTATATTCAATTTCTGTCCCGTAAATTCTCACTCCGTTAGGTCGCGGCCGTACCCATGAACAAAGTAGTTAGCTCGCAGCTCATTGACAATATTCTCGTGGCGCAGATCTCGGTGCCTCAAATGCGAGAATTTGAATTGGTGCAGCAAATCAAAGA
>JBGSTP010000044.1:0-19340 GCA_041736515.1 Pirellulaceae bacterium | reverse complement strand
CCCTAGACGAATAAACACAGGCGAATATCAAATATTCCTAAACGATCGATTGGGCAACATCCGCAATAATGTCGCTTAGGCAGCGTTTGGGTTTCCAGCCAATCAGTCGTTCGGCTTTAGCTATAGACGGAACGCGGCGCTGCATGTCTTCGAATCCGTCGCCAAAAACTTCATCGTAATCAACCATTCCAATCTGCGAACGGCTGTTCGTTTCTGAAACGACTTTCTTGGCAAGTGCGAGAATGGAAATCTCTTCCGTCGAGCCGAGGTTGATCACTTGCCCTCGAGCCGCTTCGCAGTCAATGAGCATCGTCAGGGCCCCAACAATGTCAGCCACATGGCAAAAGCAACGGGATTGTAGTCCGTCTCCGTAGACTTGTAGCGTTCCACCCGATAACGCTTGGCGAACAAAATTCGGCACGACCATACCATACTGGCCCGTTTGCCGTGGTCCCACCGTATTGAATAGACGCACGATAACTACCGGCAATCGTGTTGATTTCCAATACGCCATCGCTAGAAACTCATCCAACGCTTTAGCGCAGGCATAAGCCCAGCGATGCTTGGTGGTAGGCCCCGAAAGCCGATCACCTTCCTCATCGAAGGGAACCGCCGTGGACTTCCCATAGACTTCGGAAGTGGATGTCAACAACACCGGCTTTCGATATCGGTTGGCTTGTTTAAGTACAATCTGCGTGCCGCTCACAATCGTATCGATGGTTTCTACGGGCTTATCCATAATCAATCGCACACCAACAGCCGACGCCAAGTGAAATACGGCGTCGCAGTGATGAACAGCTTCATGCACCAAGGCCTCGTCGGTCACCGAACCGATTAGTGTTTTCAACCTGGGATCGCGATCAAACTTAGAAATGTTCTCGATACGACCAGTAGACAAGTCGTCGAGCAGCGTGACCTGATGGTCGGCTGCCAGCAGGGCTTCTGCCAAGTGCGAACCAATAAAGCCACAGCCACCCGTGATGAGATACCGCATGACGTTCCAAAATTTTTAGTTCTTATGAGCTGATCGCTTCAGCAATAGCTGTCGACAACGCATCGATATTAGTGGGTGTGATGCCCGCTACGTTGATTCTACCGCTGCCGACGATGTAGATGCCGCGATTGGCCCGCAACCAGTCAACCTGCATTGGTGTGAGTCCACTGTAGGAAAACATGCCACGTTGCCCGAGCAAGAAAGAAAAATCTACTGGACAGCCCGTTGCCTGCATTGCCGACACGAATTGTGTGCGAACGCTGTGAATACGTCCACGCATTTGAGCGAGTTCGGACTGCCACTGGCTTCGCAATTGCGAATTTCCGAGAATGCAGGCTACGATGGCTCCGCCGTGTCTCGGCGGATTGGAATAATTGCATCGAACAGCCACTTTCAGATTGCTGGCCACGCGGGGAACTACTTCCGTAGCAGCACACACGGCTAACAATGCACCCACGCGTTCGCTGTAGAGACCAAAGTTCTTCGAGTAGGAACTGCAGACAAGGAACTCGGGGCATTGCTCGGCAATTTCAGCAATGCACGCGCGATCTTCATCCAAACCCTCTCCAAAGCCGTGGTAAGCAAAATCGATGAGCGGGATAATTCCGCGCTGGCTTATCAACTCGGCCAACTCCGACCACTGTGCGAGGGTCGGGTCGATGCCTGTAGGGTTGTGACAGCAAGCGTGCAAGCAAATGACGTCGCCCATCCGTCCGTCTCTGTCGAGCATGTCGACCATGGCTGCAAAATCCAGCGATTTGCGATCTGCGGCCAAATAGGGATAGGCCTTGGTTTCTAGCCCCGCCGATTCAAAGACTGAAATGTGATTAGGCCAAGTCGGCGTGCTACACCAGACGCGCGCCTGCGGAGTGGAATTGCTGATGAAGTCGGCCGCGACTCGTAGCGCGCCCGTTCCGCCGGGAGTCTGACAAGAGGCAACTCGATCCAAAGCCACAATGCTTCCCAAGGTGAGCTCTGCTGTCAGCTTGCGATAATCCTCCAAACCGTCGATTCCCAGATAGCCTTTACTGTCTTCGCTGGCCAACAAACGCCGCTCAGCCTCTTTTACGCTTGGCAGGATGGGGGTCAGGCCCGATTCGTCGCGATAAACGCCGCTCGTCAAATTAATTTTGTGAGGATGCTTGTCATGCTGAAAAGCATCGTTCAGGCCAAGGATGGGGTCTGGGGGAGCGAGCGCAAGCGATTCAAACATGGCTTGGGTAATGGATTGGAATGGTTACGAGCATGATTCATGGCGGTCACGGCGACCGCGATTGGCCTAAGTAGCATCCTCGGAAATGCTCGCTGGGTCTAGTGGTCTGCTGCCCCGGGGTCGCGAGTGGAATTGGCGAGCAATTTCAGTTATCGAATTATTTCAGGGCCCGAACGGTCTTTGGCGCGGCCTGCCGCGTCGGACTGGGACAACTACGTCGCTGTCAGGAGACGGGAGCCGCCGGAATCGCGGCGTTTTCATTTTCATTGAATATCGTGCGTTGCTGCTGCAGCCAAGGGGCAAAGGTTCCAGCGCCAATCTGCCGCCGGGCTTCCGCCATCAAACGCTGATAAAACGTCAGGTTGTGGTGGCTGAGCAGAATAGGGCCAAGCATTTCCTTGGAAATGAACAGGTGCCGGAGATAGGCGCGGCTGTGGCGACAGGCCAGGCATGGGCAACTTTCGTCGATAGGTGCTGCATCATCCGCATGGCTTGCGTTTCTCAGACGAAGTGTTCCATCCCATGTAAACGCCAAAGCATTGCGACCGTTGCGGGTTGGCATTACGCAATCGAACATGTCGATTCCACCGGCAATTCCTTCGATCAAGTCGATCGGTCGACCCACACCCATTAGGTAACGGGGCTTGTCGGATGGCAGGTGTGGAGTCGTGGCATGGATTACGCGCACCATTTCGCTCGGCAATTCACCTACGCTTAGGCCGCCAACCGCGTAGCCGTCGAATGGCAATTGCGTCAAACCGGCCGCGCTGGCTCGACGTAGCTCTTCATCTAACCCACCCTGCACAATAGCAAACTTAGCTTGCTCTGGGCGACTGGCCGCCTCCAAACATCGCGCTGCCCAACGCGTCGAACGCTCCATGGCTTCTTCTACCAACCGTTTTTCGGCGGGCAAAGCAACAACATGATCCAAAACCATGGCGATATCGCTGCCAAGACGTTCCTGAATGCGAATAGATTCTTCGGGAGTCAAGTCCAGCAAACTCCCGTCGATGTGAGAGCGAAACTTTGCGCTGTGCTCCGTAATAGTAGCTCGTTCGGCCAAGCTGTAGATCTGGAAGCCGCCGCTGTCGGTTAGAATTGGACCGTCCCACCCCATGAATCTATGAAGTCCACCGAGCTGCGCAATTCGCTCACTGCCTGGTCGCAAGGCCAGGTGATATGTGTTGCCAAGTATCAAACCGGAACCGGTCGACTTGATTTGATCGACCGTCAAGCCCTTAACAGTGCCGAGGGTTCCAACGGGCATGAATACCGGCGTATCGACCGAACCGTGCAGCGTGGTCAAACGCCCCAACCGCGCCGCAGAGGCCGAGTCTTGGGTGAGCAACTCAAAGCCGAAGCCGGTGGCCATCTTCACTCCGAGCAATGATTGATTCAGGTCGAACTGTCAACAGCCTCTGGAAACAGGCAGGCTAGGCCCTGCCGTGTCCGGCAATATCAACGCATGCCCGCTACGAACGCTTTTCTCAATCACCGCGAAGTTTGAGCGACATGCCTTCCAGTTTGGCGCGCACCTCATTCAAGCTAGTCACTCCAAAGTTCTTCGACTCGAGTAGATCGTCGGCTGTCTTTCGCATTAGCTCGGAAATCGTATTGATCCCCAATCGAACCATGCATTTTCGAGCCCGCACGGAAAGATTCAGGTCCGAGATGGGACGATCGAGCACCGCTTGCTGATCGGGGGTCATGCCCGAAGTGTCCAACGGTGGATCTGGTTCGCGCTGCTGATCGGCAAATTGGCCGAGGCCGAGCCCCTTCGAAGCCAGCATTTCGCGGATCTCATTTAAACTCGTGTCGCCGAAATTCTTGCTCGACAATAGCTGCTGTTCGCTGGTGCGAACCAAATCGCCCAGCGTTTCGACCCCCATCTTCTGCAGGCAATTTCGGCTGCGAACCGAAAGCTCGAAATCGTTTACCGAAATACTCAGCAGCTGACTGAGCCGCTCGCTCTGCCGCGCTGAGTCCTCGTCGTAATAAACATTTCCCGAGGCTGAGGCATCCTTCATATAGAGACGGGCGCGAGGGTGATCGGGAAACACATCGAGCACCCGCTTGTAGCAGGCTTGCGCCTTGGCAAACTCGTTGCGATCTTCGTAAACCACACCCAAATTGATTAACGTGCCGACGTGGGCCGGAAAGCAAGAAGCAGCCCGCTCATACATCTGCAAAGCGTGGTCGTCACTACCGCGACGATCGCTTTCAAGTGCCAGCCCGAATAGCGCGCCAGGATGACGGTCGTCGTACTGCAATGCACGGTTATATAGACGCGAAACCTCTTCCGTGTGGCCATCGCGGGATGCCACCGTGGCCCCACGTTGATAATTGTATTCTGCAGTCTGTTCAGCTGGACCAAAGATGTTGTCCAGGATGTCCATGGCTTCTTGAAGCTTGCCTTGGTAACGCAGCACCTCAGCCGATGCAATTTGACACTGGTCTCCGTCGTAGCCAGCCGACTTGGCCGCCGCAAAGCTAGCCAAGGCTTCATCGAATTGCTCAAGCTGAAATCGCGTCTTCGCCAGATAAAAGAGCGCCAAAGCTCCACCGTCGGCGTGCGACAGTGTTTCCAACGATTCGGCAAATTTTCCAGTCAAATACTGACTGACTCCCAACCTGACCGATTGAGCGGGACTGCGTTCGGGCAACTGCGCAAGCTCGCCAATCGCGTCGCGCAAAATGCCAAGCTGGCTATAGTCTTCTGAGATCGTGCTGCAGATCTGCCGAATTTCACCAGGTCCAAAAGAGTGGTTGGAAACCACCATGTCACGCACATCAAGTACCGAGGCATCCGTCATCCTAAAATGACTCCTGAGTGTTCGTTGCTATTACTGAGCGCTGACGTGCCAAATGATCGCACATTAACGCAGCGAATGGGCGAGCCCTTAGAGCCAGCGGCGGGAGTCGAACCCGCAACCCCCGCATTACGAATGCGGTGCTCTGCCAATTGAAGCTACGCTGGCGGCCAATCGAAGCCGCGAGGCACGTTCGGGGGAATCTGAAAATTTAACGTGTAAATCACAGTTTGGTCAATAGGCCAATTTCGGCTCAGCCAACATTCATCGCCAAGAAACAAGTACTTTCGGGTGGTTCGGTTCAAGGGAATCGATCTTGAATTGCCTCCACAGTAAGCTCTTCAGTCCTGAGCGCCTGCATGGCTTTCAACGCGGCCATGGCGGCAGCCATGGTCGTAATACAGGGCACGCCGTTTTGTACTGCAGCGGCGCGGATGCGGCCTTCGTCGGTCCTGGCCCCCTTGCCGCTGGGGGTGTTGATAATCAGAGAGACATCTCCGTTTTTCAAGTAGTCGATTAAATTAGGGGAGCCCTCGGCGATTTTCTTGACGCTGACGACCGGAATTCCGGCCGCTTCGATGCAACGGGCCGTTCCTGGAGTTGCCAGCAACGGGTACCCCAGCTCGTGCAGTTTGCTTGCCAGATCGGGAATTCCATCTTTGTGACGCGAATTGATGCTCACAAAAACATTGCCGTGCGTGGGAAGCACGACACCGGCTGCCAACTGACTCTTGGCAAATGCTATCGAAAAGCTCTCACTGATCCCCATCACTTCGCCGGTACTGCGCATTTCTGGCCCGAGCACGATGTCAACACCCGCAAATTTTCGAAATGGGAAAACGCTCTCTTTTATAGACACGCGTTTGGGGATTGGCTCGCTGATAACCCCCAGCTCGCGCAGTGTTCGGCCAGCCATCACTTTGGCGGCCAGATTGGCAACGGGAACTCCGGTTGCCTTGGCGACAAACGGTACGGTGCGACTGGCTCGAGGGTTGACTTCGAGCACATACACGTTCATTTTGCCGTCTTCGGATTTGACCGCATATTGAACATTCATGAGTCCGATAACCTGCAGGCGCTTGGCCATGGCCCAAGTCGCTTCGCGAATTTCCTGGAGCACTTCGGGCGAAAGTGTGTAGGGCGGAATCACGCAAGCCGAATCGCCGGAATGGACTCCAGCCTCTTCGATATGCTCCATGATGCCCATGACAACGACCTCCGTGCCATCGCAGAGTGCATCGACATCCACTTCGATGGCATCCTCGAGAAAGCGGTCGATCAACACGGGCTGTCCTTCAGCCACGATAAACGCCTCGGCTACGTAACGTTCGAACTGAGCATTGTCGTAGCAAATCTCCATCGCGCGACCGCCCAGCACAAAACTGGGGCGAACCAATGAAGGGAATCCAACTTTCTTGGCTTCCGTTCTGGCTTGCGCCATGGTGCGGGCAATGGCGTTCGCGGGTTGCTTCAGCCCTAGTGCTTGCAGCAGCTTTTGAAACTTCTCGCGGTCCTCAGCGGATTCGATTGTGTCAACGGAAGTTCCAATAATCGGAACTCCAGCGGTGGACAATGCCCGTGCTAAATTCAGCGGCGTTTGTCCGCCGAACTGGACAATCACACCGTCGGGCTGCACGCGATCGCAGATATTCAATACATCTTCGGTCGTGAGAGGTTCAAAAAACAGGATATCGCTGGTGTCGTAATCCGTACTCACCGTCTCGGGATTACTATTGACCATGACGGACTCGATGCCCATTTCGCGAAGCGCGAAACTTGCGTGGCAGCAGCAATAGTCGAATTCTATTCCCTGTCCAATCCGATTGGGGCCGCCCCCCAGAATCATAATGCGTTTGACACCCGGATTCTTGGGCGGAGTTTCATCCTCCTGCTCGTAGGAACTGTAGTAGTAAGGGGTATATGCCTCAAACTCGGCTGCGCACGTATCAACCGACTTATACGCAGCCACGATCCCCCTCTCTTTTCGCCAGGCACGCACTTCGAACTCTTCGCTGCCAAGCAATTTTGCCAGCTGCCGGTCGGAGTAGCCGCACTGCTTGGCTAGTCGCAGTTGATCATCAGGCAACTCCTCCAGCGAGCCAAATTCGATCAGTCGATTTTCGAATTCGACCAACTCGGCCAAGTGATCGAGGAACCATGGGTCAATGTTCGTGATCTCATGGATTTCTGCCACACTCATGCCCGACTTCAGCGCATACCGCAAATGCCACACTCGATCTGGATTGGGGCGCGAAAGCTTGCTGCGAATCTCATCTGCGTCGGGCACAAAGTCCGTACCCCACAGGTCCTTGTTATCGCAACCAAATCCAAACGCGCCCACTTCCAATCCACGTAAGGCTTTCTGAAACGATTCCTTGAATGTTCGGCCGATCGCCATCGTCTCGCCAACGCTCTTCATCTGAGTCATTAGCGTCGTGTCGGCTTCCGGGAACTTTTCGAAGGCAAATCGCGGGATTTTCGTAACCACGTAGTCGATCGTTGGTTCAAAACAAGCTTTGGTCTGCTTGGTAATATCGTTGGGGAGCTCCCACAAGCGATATCCCACCGCGAGCTTGGCTGCGATCTTGGCAATGGGGAACCCCGTTGCTTTACTCGCGAGCGCGCTGGACCGACTGACGCGTGGATTCATTTCGATAACGATCATCCGCCCAGTGTCCGGATGCAGAGCGAACTGGATATTGGAGCCTCCCGTCTCGACACCGATCTCGCGAATGACTGCCAAAGAGGCGTCACGCATTCGTTGGTATTCCTTGTCGGTCAGCGTCTGCGCGGGGGCAACCGTAATCGAGTCCCCCGTGTGCACGCCCATCGGATCAAAATTTTCGATGGAGCAGATGATCACGACATTGTCATCCATGTCGCGCATGACTTCCATCTCGTATTCCTTCCAACCGATAATCGATTCCTCGATCAACACCTCCGTGACCGGCGATTGGACCAAGCCATTGCGTACGAGCGCATCAAAGTCGTCGCGATTGTAGGCAATGGCAGACCCACTACCTCCCATCGTAAAGCTTGGACGGACGACACAGGGCAGGCCTACATCTGCAAGCACTCGCCGCGCCTCTTCAATCGTCGAGATGACTTCGCCGCGACAGACCTCCAAGCCAATCTTTTCCATGGCTACTTTGAATTGATCGCGCTCTTCCGCCTTGGCAATCACCGCTGGATTCGCTCCGATCATCTCCACACCAAACTTCTCGAGCACACCGTGCTCGTCCAAATCCATGGCGATATTCAAGGCTGTTTGGCCGCCGAGCGTCGGAAGTAGCGCGTCGGGCCGCTCTTTCTCAATAATTTTTGCAACAACTTCCCACGACAACGGCTCGATGTACGTCCGCTCCGCCATATTCGGGTCGGTCATAATCGTGGCGGGATTGCTGTTGACCAACACCACCTCAAAGCCCTCTTCGCGCAGCGCTTTGCAGGCCTGAGTTCCCGAGTAGTCAAACTCACACGCTTGCCCAATTACGATGGGTCCCGAGCCGATGAGCATTATTTTCTTGATATCAGTACGCCGTGGCACAGCTTTGGTCTCTCCGCGTTATCGCTCATCCGCCATGCGAACTCGCGCGATGCTAATATGTGGCCAGAATTGACTGATTTGATTTCGCTGGCGAGACATTCCCGATGGCTCAAAATCTCACGCTGCCGCCAGCCAAGGTTGACAAGGCGGGCGTTGAGCATTTAGGCTAGCTCTCCAAGCCAACCTATCGAACGTCGCCCTCTCAAAATAAAATCGCTCAAGACTAGCATGCGAGCGGCGAACTTGCCAAGGGGTAGAAAACGAAGTAAGCGAGGCCTGAAGCAGCGCATCCAAACGGTGCCTGGGGCCGTCCAGGCAGCAATCGGCTGCTTGAATACTGAGGCTTTTGAACTTACCTGCCCATGGCAATCCGACGCGAAAATAGAGTGCTTCGAGCATAAATTGCAATAAAGTAAAACGCATCCCCCCACCGCCAAGGAAATTCCGCTGATGAAACTAAAACTGGTGTGCATAGTAATTAGTGCTGTTTGGTCGATCGCCATGCAGTACAACCTAATGGCTGCGGAACCGCAGACAGTACGGCTATGGGATGGGTCCGCCCCGGGTGCACTTGGTTCTGAGGAAAAAGACACTCCGACGGCGATCGTCTATCTCCCAGAACAAACCACTGAACCGACCGGGGCAATCGTGATCTATCCCGGCGGCGGCTATGGAGGTCTCGCCATGGATCACGAGGGACATCAAATTGCCAAATGGGCTAACGAAATGGGGTTGGCCGGAATCATCGTCAGCTACCGTCATCGAGGTCGCGGTTACGGACACCCCGCTCCGATGCTCGATGCACAACGGGCTATCCGCTTAACTCGACACAACGCCAAGAAATGGAACATAGATCCTCTCAAAGTGGGTGTACTCGGGTTTTCGGCAGGCGGACATTTGACGACTACGGTGCTCACCCACTTTGATAGAGGCCAGGCAAACGCGGAGGATGCCATCGACCGCGAGAGCTGTCGGCCAAGCTTCGGCGTAGTGTGTTATGCAGTGGTTGCATTCGGTGAAGCGTATGTTCACCAGGGCAGTCAGAAGAATTTGCTCGGTGACAACCCAGCTCCGGAACTCGTTCAACTGCTCTCCAATGCAAAGCAGGTCACTGCCGAGACACCGCCCTGTTTTGTTTGGCACACTCAAGCGGACCAAGCGGTTCCTGTAGAGAATGGCCTCGACTTTTACTCGGCTCTCGTCAAAGCCAAAGTGCCATCGGAACTGCACGTTTTTCCAGAGGGAAAGCATGGCATTGGATTAGGTGCCGCAGTCGCCGGGGCACGCCAATGGCCGCAGCTCTGCCAGGATTGGTTGAAACGCTTGGATATCGCGAGATAAGCGCCTGCACACCAGTCGTTTTGGCGTCATTCCAACGCAGTTGACGACCACCGGAGGCGTTCAGTGTAGGCAAACCTAGTCCAGTCATGATGCGGGCCGCTCGTAAGCAGACGCCGCTGCTTCGCCATCAATCTTGACGCGCCCCAGGCTCGGTCAGGTCTAAGGCTGCAGAAAAGATGTCGAGTTCGTTCATATCGTCTGAAAGGGCCCACTGTCGAAAGAATAGACAGGGGAATGAGGACAGAGGAATGAATGCTTCTTTTTCTAAACCCTTCCGTCATTCCTCTGTCTCAAAATCCCGACGAGGTTGCGAGCATGGTCGCCGGAAATGGGTGCGTGACGGAGCGTTCTTTAAATAAACGAGTTCGTAACTGGCATCCGTTCGCAATCAAAGGTGCTTCCCAACCACCCGTTTTTTAGGCTTTGAATACCAAAGTCCTTTTCTCCTTTAGCCATTCCTTTGTCCCCATTCCTCTGTCTTTCCTTCGGAACCTAAGTCATCAAATAATCGCTACCATAAACCTATCATAAATGCCAGGTAGCTCAGGAAACGATTGAGGATAATCGTTCTACATTAAGCGGCTCCTCTGACTGCGAACAACAGAAGCGATAGGCAAAATAGGACAATGGCAGTAGTTCCGGCCAGTCTCGGTTTTACCACTTTCATAAGTCGGTACACAAAAACAGCGATTGACATTGATCCCAACGGTGCGGCAATGAACAGGGTCGAGGTCGGATGTTGAAACAACCAATGAATCACGGTATTGATCCAACTAGCTTTGCTACGCCGATAACCAAGGACAGCCCTCATGTCGTAATGCCCCTCGAGCCACTGCGTGTTTGCCAGGCACACCAGGCAAATCAGAAATAGTGCCAGCAGAGGCCAGTTGTTTTCGAGGATCCGCATAAGGGTCTGATCCGTCTGCTCTACTGATTTATGCTTGGTTGGCTTGCGTTTGGCCTCGTAAAGCCAGCTTACCCACAGCGGAGTAAGGTTGCGCGCGAGAAAGCCTCGCAAACATCTGGCAAGCATATAAATGCTCCCGCGCTTTTTCTCAAAGCTAACCCAAGTGATCCCAATCCCAGTCGGAATCGCGAAAATCGTTGCCGCTCGGAGCATTGCCGGAGCTACCGAATCCTGTCCACCGAAATAGCGATCGTCTATCAGATAGAGGAGCCGGACGAGCAGCACTGCTGACGTTATTCCAAGTATCACTGCAGTGATTCGAATGGTTTCGGCGATGGCCTGTTGGAATCGTACAATTTCTGCAGGGGTCCATGCGTCATTAATCGATGGAGCCTTGCCTAAGGCAGCCGCAAAACCTCTCGCGCGGCTTTGCAAAAAAACCGTCGCGCCTAAGCTGATTGCCGCGACAGTCAAGAACAAGTACACGACCACTGCGGACTGAAAAATAAACCCGAAAAAGACAGCGCAAAGAATTGCTGCGACAGCGACAATCCCCAGGATCAAAGACTGCCCCGTCAGTATTTCCGCGTTTGTGGGCATTGACGGAGCAGGCACCACGGCGCTCCGCGGTAGTTCATGCCAATTGGGAGCTTGTACAATAGCGACGACTTGGGAACGCACCTCCGCTGGCCATTGGTCGAAGTCCTGTGTCCCAGAGCCAAGGCCCGCCACTACGTAGTCGTCAAATTCAAGACTATTGAGCATGGGAAACTCCGCAGAGATGTCCGACCCACTGCCGTTGGCTGTACATTCTGAGGCTAGGGGAGAATTTTTGAATTTGTGGTCGAGCTTCGTTAGTCTTCGTCGGTGACACGTTGGACCAGTTCGCGAAATGTTGGGCGAAGCGACTTGTGTAAGTAGCGGGCGAACGAACTGTCGAGTTTGCGTATCGCGATCAGTTCCACCACGTCCGCGAAATCTCGGTGAGTCCGCCCCACGCTACCCAGGCCACTGGCCAGCTTCATCTCAATGAGTCGCGATAATCGAACAACCGAGAGGCCCTCCAGTTCCTCCACGTTCAACTCGCCAACCGGCTCAGGGATTTTAACATCAGATCCTTTGCCCGCCCTTTCCCCTGCAATCAAGAACTGCACGGGCACGCCACTAGGACTCTGAAACTCCTTTAAATCTTCATTCCACTGCAACGATTCATCCAATAGTAACGCTTTTACTGCCGACGAATCGTTGGAATTGATAATCACGTCGACATCGGTGGTGTTGCGTTGGTATCCATGCAAGCAGACGGCCACGCCACTGCACAGCGAGTGCGGAATTCCCGACCGCTGAAGAGTCTGATGGCAACGCATGGCTACTTCCCACAGGGACTCGTTCCCGAGCATGGCATAGACCTTTTCACTTGTAACCATTACGTACTCTCGTCAATTAGTCTGAAGCTTTTCCAAATTGTAGTCCATACAGCCCGCATTTTCCGACACTTCTCGCCTGTCGGCCGTACGTCGGCAACTCGAAAGATTCAATTTGTCTCGGTTTTCGTGCTCATGCTCAGTCACCGGCGGTAATCAACTCTGGCGCTGCGCTGAAAGTGACAATTTTTTCCGAAATTTGGCTGATCCGCGCGCCAACTCCCCGCCGTGCGTCGCATGGATAGATGTAGAAGCAACAACCTCCCTCGCTTTCCAGGATCCCATGATGCCCAATTCCACCGAAAACAAGTGCTTAGCCGGTTCCCAGTGTGTAGGATCCAAAGTTCGACCGGGCCGAGTTTCAGTTGCGTTAGCCCTAAGCTCCTTGGCCATCCTTGGAATCGCCGCGGCCACAGGCCTGGTAGGGCCCATCGGCTTTCAGCAGACAGTAGCTAAATCGATCGTTGCTCCTCAATCCGCGGCGTCGACGGACTCGTTCCACCACACGCGCCTTTCGGCGTATTCGCCGCCGCAAGCTCCGATGCCGATGGCATCCCCCGATAGCGGCTTGGATGCACTCAGCGATTTTGTCTCGGATGGCCTGGAATTCACGTTGGCTGGGGCCGAGTTAACCAACCAATTCGGAACCTATAAAGAGATTGGCCATACGGTCTCGTGGCTTGGACAGGTGCTTTCGCAACCTGAAGACACTCCGCTCTTGGCAAGCCAGCCATCCACCGACGCCAGCCTCGTCGGCACGCCTGTGCCACCCCAAAGCGATATGACATCATGGTTGCTGCAAAACTCACCCTTGACTCGCTAAGATGTTACTCACAGGATCGATGTTCCGCGAAGGGTCGCGGCACGATTTGCCTACTCAGAGTAACAGCATGTCGGACTTGACTCACATACTTCAGAGAGTTGAATCGGGCGATCGCAAAGCTTTGGATGAACTGTTGCCATGTGTGTATAGCGAGCTGCGGCAGTTGGCTGCCGCGCAGCTCCGCCACGAAAATCCGGGGCATTCATTGCAGGCTACTGCTCTGGTTCACGAAGCCTATTTGCGATTGGTAGATGGCTCCACTTCGCAGAACCTGAACAATCGTCGCTATTTCTTTGGAGCTGCCGCGGAGGCGATGCGAAGGATTTTGGTGGAACAGGCCCGTCGCAAGGCGCGCATCAAGCATGGCGGCGAGCTGAAACGGGTGGACTTGCCGGAAATTACTGCAACCCCCAGCGACCACGAATTGATATTGCTCGATGACGCGTTGTCTCGTTTGCAGGCCGAAGATCCCATCGTAGCCGAGATCGTCCAATTGAAATTTTTTGCGGGCGTTGGACGGGATGCCATTGCCGAAATGCTGGGCCTGAGCGTCCACGAGGTGCGCGTCAAATGGGCTTATGCGCAAGCTTGGCTGAAGGTCGAGCTAGATTCATAGCCACTAATGTAGAGCAATTGTCCTCAATTGCTTGGACTTCGTTTTCTGCTCTGCCCATCCTAGTAACTTAACAATTGGGGACAATTGTTCTACATAACAGGCGACAGAAAAAAGAGAAACTGATTCTTTGTCAGAATAATTTTCGCCAGCGACGCGCGCTGCGGCGCATGAATGGATGTAGCCAACCCGTTCCATCGAGTCGAACCCAATCATGACCCTAGACCCGCAAGTCATCCAAGCCCTATTCGCCCAGTTCAAAGAAGCTGCTTTCGGCGAAGTCCTGCGACTGATTAAAGAGGTCGAGCCACCCAAGCCGAGCACGCGCGTCAGCTCCAGCGCCCAACTACCCCACATCGCCGCGCAGCGAAGTTTGGATCCAGCGCAACTTGGACGCAGCATTCGTGGAGATCTCGATTGGATCGTGATGAAAGCGATCGAGAAAGAACGGGAACGCCGATACGACACCGCCAATGGTCTGGCCCGCGACATCGAGCGCTTCCTGAATCTTGAGGCTGTCGAAGCCTGTCCCCCCAGCACCGCTTATCGCTTGCGGCGTATGGCTCGAAAACACCGCGCGCTCATTGGCAGTGCGGCCGCTTTTTCGCTTGTCTTGATCCTCGGTACCGGCTTGAGTGTTTGGCAAGCCCTGCGGGCAACCTATGCAGAGTCGCTGGCCAGCCAACGCTTGGTGGACGTTCAGGCGGAGCAACAAAAAGCACAAGAGGCTTTGCAACTGTCCCAAGCCAGTGAACGCCGCGCTCTTGAGTCGGAATCAACGGCTGTGGCGGCTCGCGAAGCGTTAGAACACGCCCAATCGGCAGAAGCCGAACAACGCCAATTGGCCGAACAGCAGCGCGATGAAGCCACCAAGAAATCCAACGAATTGGAAGTCCTGACCGAAGAGCAGCGGCGGATCATCTACGTCTCCGAAATGAATCAGGTCCGTATCGAGGCGCAACGCGGCAATCTGGCGCGGATGCGGGAAATCCTGCTGGAGCAATTACCCATCGACGGTAAAGAGGACTTGCGCGGGTTTGAATGGAACTACTGGTATCGTTACCTGAATCAGGCCCAAGTACTCAACAAGTTCGACAAGGCGACCATCGACACGCGAGGCTCCGCGCTGGTCACTGTCTTGCCGGGTGGGAGGCATGTGGCCTGGACACAAGCCACAACGACCGAGCTGGTCGACTTGCAGGATGGCACTTCGCGCCGGCTCCCCTATCAACTGCGGCATTATGTCGATCGCACTCGATTTTCGCACACCGGACGCGCGGTGGTTGGAGCTTGCTTGTCACACACGTTTCCAGTCAGTTATTCCAAGCCTCCGGGAACAGATCAAGGATCGAGTACATCCTGCTCCGTGATCGAACCAACGGGTCAGGTTCATACCTTTGACTATCCGTCCGATGGCTTTAAGCACATTAGCGCACTGACTATCAGCTCGGATGGCAGTCTCGTAGCCGTGATCGGATACGATGCGTCCCACTCCCAAGAAACTCCGGCAAGCCGAATATGTATATGGCATGTCGATTCGAAGCAGTTGATCTTGAATCAGGTTTACCCGCGCGAAATCAATCGCTTTTCGTTTAGTCCCGATGGTGAGAAACTTTCGGCTCATTTGTGTCATGGAACGAGGCGTAAAGCAGATGAATCGCGTGATGTGGGGGTCATCATCGATGTCGACACGGGCAAGGAAATGGCCGTGTTGCAACATGACGATAATGTTGATTCCCTATTTTGGGTACCTGGATCGGACAGAGTGCTGCTCATCACACTTGGATTCAGCGGTACCAATCGCAGGCAACTGTTTACTTGGCAAACCACGGATGCGGTGGCGCGACCCGTGCTGCTATCCAAGGAGACGATGCCGGACTACGTCAACGGCGTCGTCAGTCCCGATGGGAGCACGCTGGCGATCACTAGCCATGTGTCAAACAACATTCGCCTCTTCGACACAACCCATGGCGATCTACTCGACACACTGCAAACGGATGGCAAGGCAATTGTCTCACTTACCTTTTCGGCTGATGGTCGCCAAATCATCGCGACGACGGTAACGGGTGAAGTGCTTCAGTGGGATTTAGGAAAAAGCAGCGATCTGTTTGCCTTGCGAACCAAGCCGCTACCGCGAATGGCAACCAATGGTTACTCGCTCAGCCAGGACCAATCGATGCTCGCAATCGCGCTAGCTGACGGCGGCATACTAATAAGAAAACGAGACGGCGTCGCAACCACGCTGAAATCGAATAAACCGCCGGCGGGGGCTGGTTCCGTAATATTAAAAGTCAGTCCGGACAATCGTCTCCTCGCAATTCTCAGCAAGTTTAGCCCCGATGCCGCCCCTCTGACTTCGGGAAGAGGCCAGCTTGAAGTTTACGACTTGGCTCTTAACGAGAGATTGTGGCAGACCAATTGCATTGTTGGTCCTGACGCATTTTCGAATTTCGGATCTTCTTTCATCGAGTTCACGTCCGATGGTGAAAAGCTAGTCCAGATCGGCGCTAATAGCAGCAAAGTGTTCGATGCCTGGACCGGCAAAGGGACCGCTTTCAATCTGCGAGAAAATAGCTCCTCACAGCGACCTGCGTTTTCATTGATGTGCAGAAACACGGCGACCGGTGCGCTCTATGCAGTGACGTTGGAACCGGCGTCAGAAGGCGTTGAGATGTTCAACGTGTTTGATGCTGTAACTGGGGCGAAGATGTACGGTTGTTCCGTTGGACAAGCGGGTATCCCGATATTAGCGCCCGACGGGAAACATTGTGTCAATCCTCGACCTAACGGAGTTGAAGTCTGGGATCTTTCCCGGGGCGAAAGGGTCGTTACGGTTCCGGGAATGTTGGCCATATTTAGCCCTGACAGCAATCGCTTCGCTGCGCTCGTACCAAACATAAAGAGCAAGACGCAGTCGCTCTCTGGCCTAGCCATTTGGGACCTTGCCAGCCGGCAACAACTGTGCGAGTTGCCGTTGGCAGGGAATACCATCGAAGAGGCGCGATTCAGTCCAGATGGCAAACGTTTGCTGACCCTGGAAGGCAAGCGTGTGTCGGACAGTGGTGGAAAGATTCCGCGTGGTCGGCTATGGGATGTGGAGACGGGTCGCGAGATCCTTGATCTGCCCGTCGCTGAGCAGAGCCATTACACTTGGGAGCTTTTCTTTGACCCGTCGGGCCACCAGCTCACGCAGCTGCTGTTTGACAAAACAGAGGGTACAACGGGCAGTGGCAAAACTGCCTTTTACGATGCCCGACCACTGGAACCGGCCGTCGACAATGAACTGGCCGCTGATCGGTTAATGACCTTTTTGACCAGCAGGTTTGCGCTCAAGCGTGAGTGGATCGCGGAAATCGAATCCCGTTCTGGACTCAAGCCAGGCATTCGCGAGGCAGTCTTAGCGAAAATTCGCGACTCGCTGGCAGATCCAGAGCAGATTGCCAGGCTGACGGGCGAGATCGTCGGCTTCAACAATCGAACTGCGGAGGAGTATCAACGCGCCGTTATTTGGGCAGAGGAACTCTACCGCCTGGAACCCAACTCGGTGCGCAGCTGTACGTTGCTGGGAGCTGCCTACTATCGCACGGGTCGCCTGGACGATGCGCTACAAATTGTGTCACCTGAACCATCAGCGAAGACTGTGCCAATATCCGATGCAGGACAGGACTACGCACTACTTCGCCAAGCCTTACTTGCACTCGTTTATTTTCGGATGGGTCACAAACGAGATGCACAAGTAGCGTACGAAGCCACAGATGTACTCGCGTCTCCTATGCGAGAGTTTTATTCGATTGCACTTTATGGGGAAGCCAGTTTACTCATCCCCAAACGCCTACGCCCCACGGCCCCCGAAGCGATTACTAGTGAGAATCTAAAAAAATCGGCTACTGCTCTGCTTGCGGTCTCGGGAACCGCGGGTCGCGAACTTGCGAAATTCCCAAGAGGTACTGGGCACAGGTTAGTGGCCTATGATGGCGACCGAAATCAACGGCTCACGCAGGACGAACTGTTGGGCGCGCTACGGGACATGTATCGCTTCGGCTTGAAGTTATCAGCCATGGAGGATCAGTACTCCGTTGAATCGCAACTGGAGTTTCTGGATGAAGCAATCCGGGAGGCACCACGCTATTTGACTTTGCGCTTTGCTCGCGCTTGGATACGGGCAACATGTCTTGACTCCCAAGTTCGGGATGCCGCCAAAGCTTTGGAAGAAACCCTAGCCATCTGCGAACAGACGAAATATCAGGATGCGACTTACCTGGAAGCCTTGGCTGCCGCCTACGCGGCCTCCGACGAGTTTTCCTCGGCGGTTCGATGGCAGACAACTGCTACGAATCTGTACAACGAATATGGGATTCTTGGTAGTGAGGAGATGCTGGATGCGCAAAGCCGCCTGGAGGCTTATAAGAAGCATCATCTATGCTCAACTAAAATGCCGTTTCCCAGAGACTTAGTCAACGGGGGTTTGTCTTCTGCGTACGCCTCGCGAGAACGGGATGCGTCCGCTCCCTACATTGCTCCGGATACTGTAACCCAATTAAGACGCATCGACGGAAGCGGCGCTGCCTGGTCGCCTGACGGATCCAAGATCGTGCGCAACATTCAATCGGGCGAATCTGATAAAGTCCTCGAGTGGATCGATCTTGCAAGCGGGCAGACCCAAGTCGTTTGCGCGGATGGCTTGAGGCCGCTGTGGGCGGCTAAACCCACAGAACAAATCTACTTTGCACGTTCACCACAGGGAGTTGAACCAACTCCCTTCAACCGAACGATTTGGCAGTGCGATCCTGACGGCAAGAATTTGAAGCAGTTGATGGAGGGCATTTATCACACCATGCTCAAGGATGGAAGTCTAATGGTCGTTGTCCACGCATCCCAAACGGTTCCTCCTAAGTATGTAGTCAAGGGCTATCGCTCCGATCAGCCAGGTGCATGGAGCGAAAGGGGACTTAATTTCGAATTGCAAAGTATCCACTCCCGTTTGTCGCCCGATGGCAGACTCATGGCAGAATCGGGAACAGAACTGGTGATTCGCGATGTCGTTTCCCAGCAGACCGTGCAATCTCTCGACCTAATTTCGCATACCTTAGCGATAGGCACTATCTCTGGAGCCTGGTCGCCCGACTCGCGATTCTACGTATACGGCGGCTCGAGTAGGACCAGTGCGAGCCCCTCTGGTTTGTGGATCCTTGATGTCACCACCGGCAACAATCGTCTGCTCGCCGACATAGACGCAATCCACCCGAGTTGGTCGCACGATGGCCGGTTCATCGCCGCCGACGAACGTGGTAAAAACAAAATTGTTATCATGGATGTTAGTGCCATCTACAGTGAAGATGGCATTGGCAACGCGCCGCAGATATCACTTCAGCAGATACGAACGACAAATTCGCCATGAGAGACACGCTGTCGTTGTTCGTTCCGCGAACGACGACAATCTCAGATTACAAACTCACATGCCGGGAGGCGCCTTACATGTCGAAACATTTCTAATATGGTCAGTTGCCATCATGTATATTCAATTTCCGTCCCGTAAATTCTCACTCCGTTAGGTCGCGGCCGTACCCATGAACAAAGTAGTTAGCTCGCAGCTCATTGACAATATTCTCGTGGCGCAGATCTCGGTGCCTCAAATGCGAGAATTTGAATTGGTGCAGCAAATCAAAGA
>JBGSTP010000133.1:0-26579 GCA_041736515.1 Pirellulaceae bacterium | reverse complement strand
TCCAAGTCGACGTTAACCCTGGACTCAAAAGCAATGGAATAAAAGCGGTAAGCGAGAGTCGCCAGCTATTCCGGTAACTACCCGTTCGTTGTCGACAATCCTGGCTCATCATCGCCGATCTTCTATGTGAATGGCGCTGTTGAGCGGGTGTATAGGGGTTTGCCGGCCGAAGGTTCTTGCCGGAGGATTTATATCGAGTTGAAAGACCGCGAACCAGCGAGCCGATTTAGGGTGTAGGGGCACCGTTCCTCGAAGTGGCCAAGCGAGGGAAAGGGGCTGATCAAGCTAGATTTTGCTGGTAGGCCTCCTCTTGCACGAAGGTTAAAAAAACGTTTCTTCACCAGCTTTTTTGGCGTTTCTTTCGGTTCGTTGCTTTAGATTGCTGTCGGCAAGTCGATCTATCCTGGCTACCACTCTGGAAACACACCCCGGGAATCTATCAATACACTCGAACCGAGCCTGACTCTCGCCGCCGTCAACGCTCAGATCAACTGCGTGGCTTGGTAAGGGCTTGTCCGCCCTACTCGTTACTCTCCTGCACGCGTTGGAGTAGAGCAGCAGACTCGTTGGCAAATTTGGTTTGGAATGAAATGGCAGCGGTGCAGGCCTTTAGCGCTTCCGACTGCTTCTCCTGTTCCGCTAGAGCCACAGCTAGATGATAGTATGAATTACCGACATTCGTTCTGGCTCGCGAACTGGCGAGATCGGAATCGGACTTGCGAACTTCGTATTCTTTTTCTTGTGCTGCGATTGCTTGATGAAACCACTCGATGGCTTTGTCAGATTGTTTTTCGGCGGAGGACACCCTGCCGAGCAGGTAGCAAACTTCGCCGATGGCAGATTGAAAACGTTGTGGGCTTTGCTCGCGACCAATCAGTTTGGTGAATGCATCGTACGCCCGACTTGCAACTTCTCTGGCTTCATCCAAGCGGTTTTGCATTAAGAAAACCTCACCGCGCAGGACCAACAACGAAGCCTCTAAGTGTTGATTGTCAGCCGAATCGGGCGCAGTTGTCATTAACTTGGAAATGACCTCCAAAGCCGCTGACGACTCCGCTTCCGCTTTTTCTGGATCGCCATTCTTCCAGTAGGCGTTGGCCAATGAGCGAGAGGTCTTTGCCGCTAAAGTGAGAAACGGAGGAGGACAATTTTCCTGGGAAGTCAATTTCAAGCCTAGGGATTTCGCCACGCCGTAGACTTGAAGGGATTCTGCAGACTTGCCCTGTTCGCTCAGTAAGTCCCCAAGATTTGTGGATGCAGCTGCCGAGAAATACGCTAGTCCAAGGTCATCTGGATTGATACTCTTTGCGACTTCAAGCACCTCAACACACTGACGAAAAATCTGCTCAGCTTGAACCAATTCTCCGCGTTTCATCAGCGCGGTAGCGAGTGTCGAACATGCAAGCCCCAGATCGCGATGGGTGCTAAAAGAGTTCGGCTGCCTAGCGACCAATTGCAAATGGTAGTCTCGAGAACGACGTAGAAGATTCTCGGCTTGCTGTAGTTCGTTGCGGATAACAAGTTGTGTGCCTTGGTTCAACGACAATGTGGCCAAATCATCCAAATAGGCGAATACTAGCGGATGACTATCGCGCAGTTGTTGGTAGATCTTATCGGCTGCATCAAACTCGGTTTCGGCTTGCGTAAAGCGTTGGAGCTTTGCGAACACAAGATTTAGTCCCTTGTGTGCCCGCGCAAGCCCGAAGAGTACCGCTGCGTTTTTCGGGGCCCCTTGAAGAATCTTGGTCGTCAATTCGCCCCCCTGCTGAAACCACTGCTCCGCTTTATCGAGTTCTCCGCGAAACTGCAGATTAAGAGCCAGTCGGTCGTAAACTTGAATCAGCGATTGCGCTTCTGCTGAGCTAAAGAAATCGCTGTCGGTACTGCGCAATTGAACACAGATTTCGGCAACTTGATTGAAGAGGTCCTTTTGTTCCTGCGCCCGTTCGGGAGCAGATACTTGCTGGCCTAACTCGGAAAGGGCAGAAGCCCAAAGGGCGGCATCTTCAGGTCGTAAGGTTTTCTCGTTCAGTGCCTGCAGGATTTTGACAGCCTCGCGCAGCTTGAGCTCACCCTCTTTTGCATCGGCTGACTGAAAAAAAACCAAGCCCTGATTTTGTAGGCACGACGCCAATCGCCGCTGAAAAACCAAGTTTTCTGGCCGTGAAGAAACAAGGTGGCGATAGGCGTCGATCGCCTTGCCGTAATGCGAGTTTGCATTCTCGGGCTCGCCCAGCTCATTACTGATGAAAGCCAACTGAAAATAGGTTTCGGCTTGGCTTTCAGGCAGCGCCGAACTCTTGGTCGCTTGGCCTTCCATTTGCTTGTAGAACTCTTGCGCATTGAGCAAAAGTTGACGACGAAAGGACTCCATGCCCACTTCTTTTAGTTCCGGATTTTCGGCGACTTCCGTCAGATACCTCTTAACCGTCTGTACAGCGAAGTCAGCGTTTTTCACTGCAGTGCGCTCGTTGGTTCGCGCGATCGAAAACAACCACAGCGAAAAAGCTAGACCGGCGGTAAGTGAAAAGAGGACCGCCGCTGTCAGGCTGGCCACGATCGGCTGACGTTTGGCCCAACGCCAAAGCTGCTCAGGAGCAGAAAGTGGTCGCGCCTTTATGGGTCGGCCTTGCAAGAAACGATCGAGTTCCTGGGCCAACTCTCCAGCCGACGCATAGCGAACCACAGGGGACTTGGATAGAGCCTTAAGTATGATTGTATCCAGATCTCGGGGGATGAGCGAATTCAATCTTCGCGGCGCCACCGGCTCTTGATCGAGTAGTTGTCGCACTGTCTCGAGAGGCGTTGCAGCCTGGTGTGGCGGACGTCCTGTAACCCCTGTGTAGAGCACTGCGCCCAATGAGTAAACATCGGAGAGTGGATCGGCCTGACCTGTAACTTGTTCGGGAGCCATGTAAGCTGGGGTGCCGACGATTTGTCCCGACTCTGTCAGCTCGCTGCTTTGCGTGGCATGTTGGTCCAAGCCAACCAATTTTGCCAATCCAAAATCTGCTACATGCACTTTGCCCTTCTCATCAACCAGTATATTTCTGGGTTTCAGGTCGCGATGGACGACGCCACGTTCGTGCGCGAACTGTACTGCTTTGGCCGCATCGCGCACGATGCTTGCGATTTCGCTCGCTGGCAAAGGGCCATGCGCTATCTTGGCTGCGAGATCTTCACCTGAGATTAAGGGCATCGCATAGTAATGAAACCCCTGGTCATGGCCGACGTCGTAAACGGGAACGATGCCATCATGCTGCAAGCCACCGACGGCCATCGACTCCTTGCGAAAGCGGGCAACTTCGACCTCGTCCGCAAACTGCCCCGAACGAATGATCTTCAAGGCGACATCTCGGCATAACTGTGTTTGCCTTGCTCGATATACAATGCCCATGCCGCCTCGAGCGATTTCGCTAATGATGGCATACGGCCCAATGCGCTGGGGGGTTTCAACGCTGGTTTGTACTGTATTTCCTACCGTCTCTGCGGCAATTGTATCTATGTCCCAGCCATCCAATCGCTCGACCTGGGCGACCGGAACAAAGGCCCGCAGAACTACGCCTCGCGCCCAACTAAAACGCATTAACAATTCACTCGCACTGATTTCTTGGCCTGTACTCTCGCACAGTTCAATCTCAGAGCGCACCAGCGATTCGAGCAAATGACTCTGGTCTTCGGCTGGCACGCACTCGATGATCTTTTCAATGACTGGCCGTTGTCCTGAATGCCAGGCTAACTCAAACTGCTGACACAGCTCATGAATGCGACGAAGCTGTGCGCTGGTTGGACGCGCCAGCTTGATAAGCTCTGTTTCGGCGGATGGATCAATCGAGTACTTGGGATCGAACATAGTGATGTGGTTCCAACAATTGAAAACAGCAAAACAGATTCTACTCTTCCGCTTGTTCTTTCCAGATAGAACGAATTAACTGAATCCGTCGCTCCACTGACCTAAGCGAGCAGCCTAGGAAATCCCGAATTTGAAGGTTTGAATAACCCGCTAACCGCATTACTGCGATCTCGCGCAGTTCGCTTCCAAGCTGTTCGAGCAGTTCTTGAAAGATCATATCGCAATCCGCTGTCGGTACGTCGGAAAAAACCGCATCCAAACGAAACCCTCGCGAACTTGAGCTTGCTAACTCGCTTTCAGTGCGGACTCTTCCGCCACCGCGTTTCTGCGTCTTCTCTTTGAGTATTTGTTTGCGTGCGCGTTGAACTGTAAATTTACTCAGAATTCTCCACAAATCATCGCGACGCAAATCATCGTCGTACTTTCCTTCCTCAACTCGCACCAGGAATTTCCAAAACGCCTCCTGGACAGCATCCTCCGCTCCCAAGGGAAGTTGCCGCACCGACAATACTGCGTTGGCCAAATTCGTCAGACGCGGAAAATAGCGATCCCAGAGATCCCGAGCCGACGCGGGATCTCCGTTTCTCATTCGGACATACAGGAGTGAAATTGACCCCAGCGATTCTTCGTCCATACGCTGCTGCAGTTCTTGATTGAAACTAAGGAAATTCCGGGGCGGCCCCAGTCGGTTCGTATTATTACAACTCGAAACCCCTTTCGATAGACGAGACACGATCTGTTTATTATGCCTGCTATAATCGTGTCCACGCTCAATTATGGCCGCAAATGTGGGCTGTGATTTACGAGCAGAGCATCATGGGTTGTGACTCTAGGTCGGGACCCGCGGAGACTAAGAAGTTGTCTTTTTCCATAAGGCGAACTCGCGGTGATTTCACGCCATCCTTACTTGCTTCGATTCCTGGTTGGATTGTTCTGCCTGCAACTTAGCCCAGTTTCTAGCGCGCAGGACTCCGACTTATTCGGGGAATTGACAACCATTGGCATTCCTTTTTCCAACGAGACTCGAGTCAAACTGGCTCTACCTACGTTGAATGAAAATCAGTCAACGGCTGAGCTAAAACAGGCCGTAGAAAAGCTGGCGGGTAAACAGGAATGGAGTCGTTTTGCACGCAACTCGGTTTCCGCACCAGTTACCATCCTCATCGAACCTATCAATGGTCCTGACAACAACAAACTAGGGCTCAACGTTCACAACGCGTTTATCGTTTATGCAAAACTCGACGCCCTCAAAAACGCAGAATTGATGGCGGAAATCTTTGGTAGGCCAGGGAAATCGGCAGAAACAAAGGGTGTAGTTACGGAGGAGCTCTCCAAGGAGCTGTTACAGCAGGCGGGTTTTACTGAGCAGAGTCAGAGCCCAGCCTCGTTTGCCTATATTGAACTACCACTGCTGAATAAAGTGCTTGTTCGGGGAGTGATTCGCATCGAAAAACGAGAGCTCCCAGGTAGCATCGAGTTCTTTTGGCGGCTGGACGCGAGTTTCGGCCGCGTGGAAAAATACGCTAGCCGTTGGACAAAACTCCAGCGCGATCCCGTTGGCAAGCTGATCGAGGGCGAGTCGTTTCCGTACACAGGCTGTGGAGGCTTCCTGGGTGTCTACAGTATCGACAGAGAAAACGATCAATTGCTTGTAGAATCCCGAATGCTATTGAAAGAGCCCGATGAGTGGTTTGCTGGCAGTAATTTCCTGCGGTCCAAACTCCCGCCCGCGATGCAGGAAAATGCCCGCAACTTTCGTCGAAAGCTCGCCGAGCAAGTGCCAAGCGAATAGTTCGTAGACAGATTGCCGACCGGGTCGGCTGTCATTCTGGCTCATTTAGTTGGTCGCAATCCAAGCCCAATTGTTCGATGCGTCGCAACAGTCGTGGGCGACTAATGCCCAGCAACCTGGCCGCTTGGGCTCGATTGCGTGGCGATAGCTTAAGAGCGCGCTGAAGTATTGTCTTCTCGACTTCGAGCAAGATCTGATCCAGGTCGATCGGTTCCACCGACGACTGCCCAAGTTGCTCCACCGTACTTGCAAAGGTGCGTATCGCCGTTGGGAGATGAGTCACTTGAATGGCCGTCGCCAGGACCGCATGATTGACGGCTTCCGCGATTGCCTGCCACAATTGCCAGGTATTTTCCGGCCAGGGAAACGCGGTCAACAATTGCAGCGCATCGTCGGTGAATGTCAGCGGAGCGCGGCCCTTAAGCAGACAAGTTGCTGCCAGGCAATGTTGCGCTAACGGGAGAATATCCTCGCGTCGCTCGCGAAGCGGAGGCAAGCCAATTTCTATAGAAGCTGTGCGAGCTAGTAACTTCGCCCAATGGGCACCACGTGCTGCCAGCTCAGCCGGCGGGCAATGACTGATCGCAGCGATGCAACACTCGGAAGCTCGCTCCTGAAGCCACGCATTTAGAAATTGCACGCCCGACTCGTTCAGCCTCTCAAACTGCTCGAAGACCAACAGTCTGCTAATAGCAGGGCTATCGCTCCGAAAGCGGCTTTGAAAAACATCGAGCATTTCACTCAAAAGCTCGGTCTCGATCGTGGCGCAAGCCAGCGAAAAAAGTTGCCCAGCCACCTTGGCTAATCCGGCGCGTTTTAGTCTGGCCAAAAAGATGCCATTGACCAACTCCGTCTTGCCAACACCCTTCGGTCCATAGACGAAAAAACTACAGGACTCCACCGCTGCAAGCTGAGCTCTGGCCATTGCCAATTCCATCGCTGCACTGGTCCCAATGACCGAGTGCAGGCCATCGAGTGTTTGCCAACTGCTACGAATGTGAAGCAGCGCGTTGTCCAGATGGCGTCGCCGTTCCATCGATGGCGCATCCGCCTGAGGTAGTTGCTTGAGGATTTCGCTCCAAGTCCCCAAAACCACTAGCGTCGCTTGCACATTTGCCTCATCATCCAACAGCGGCAGGAAGAGTTGTCCTGTGTGGGTTGAGCCAAAAACGATTGGTTTCGACAACTGCCGAGCAATGATTTTTCCCTGCAAAGCGCCGGCTGGCGGAGCGAGCGCGGTCAGCGCTGCAGCGAACGGTGTTTCGTCCGGCGGAATCTGCCAACTGCATTGCAGACCAACCAATTGGTTGTTGTCGCCCTTGAGCATCCTGCACATAGGATCGTTGACAAACACGATGGCACCACGTCGGTCTAGTAAAGCAAGCGGATGGCCAAGCTCATCAAATGTCCTGGCAAGCATGCGGCTGTTGCCACTCCGAAAACTTTGCGACATTGGTCTCGTTTGCCTTTTCGCGAGCTGGGAATACGTCGAGCGGTTGTCGTATACCGAGTTCTAGGTTAGCTTTTTCCTAAGCTCGGGCGGTTTGCATTCGGCATGCCACCGCCTAGCTCAATGCATTTTGTCGGACATGTGACCGACTAGTATCCACGACAACTATTTATGTTAAGCATTTTCTATGACCACCGGTGTTGAAACAGAACCATATTTCCAGCAACTCTTCGCAAACCGCATAGGTGGCGCCGCCTACGGCAAGGGCACAGAGATTTACAAGTTCGAAAAGATCAAGCGAGCCAAGCGCAAGGCCTTAGCCGACTTCCCGGACCGTAAGCTGATCGATTTTGGAATTGGCGAAAACGATAGTATGGCCGACCTCTCGGTCCGAGAGCGCATGACCATAGAAATTAATAAAACAGAGAATCGTGGCTACGCTGACAATGGCATCGCTGATTTCAAATTAGCCGTTTCGCGGTTTATGAAGCGACAGTTCGACGTCGAACTGGATCCCGTCAGCGAAATCAATCATTGCATCGGCAGCAAAACAGCGCTAGCCATGCTCCCTGCCTGCTTTATCAATCCAGGTGACATAACGCTAATGACCGTACCGGGATACCCGGTCGCCGGCACACACACAAAGTACTACGGCGGTGCAGTTCACACATTACCGTTGCTGGCTGTCAACAATTTCTTCCCCGACTTCGAAACGGTTTCAGATGAAGTCTGGGAAAGAACTAAGCTCCTTGTCCTCAATTATCCCAATAGTCCCACCGGCAAAACCGCAACTCGGCAGTTTTACGAGCAAGTTATTGAACTCGCCCTAAACAAGCAGTTTGTTGTCGTGCAAGATGCGGCCCATTCCATGCTTACGTTTGACGGCGATCCTTCGAGCTTTCTTTCAGTCCCAGGCGCAAAGGACGTAGGGGTGGAAGTTCACTCTCTCAGCAAAGGCTTCGATATGATCGGCTGGAGAATCGGCTGGGTATGCGGAAACCAAACGCTGGTCAGGGCCTTTGCTGATGTAAAAGATAATTGCGATAGCGGACAGTTTGCTGCGATTCAACAGTCTGCAGCTGCGGCGCTGGACGACGACTCTATTCCGCAACGCGTGAGGGCCAAATATCGTCGTCGCCTGGAAAAACTTGTGGCCACGCTGAAGCGATGTGGCTTCCAATGCGAAATGCCGGGCGGCACTTACTTTCTCTACACCAAGTCTCCGATCGGCGTGCGGGGCGGCGAGCGCTTCAGTAATGCAGAGCAGGCGAGCCAACACTTGATCACTCAGAAATCCATCGTTACGGTTCCTTGGGACGACGCTGGCCCCAACCTAAGGTTTTCAGTCACTTACGTTGCGAACACTGAATCCGAAGAGGATGCGCTGATGGCTGAAACGGCCAAACGACTCGGCGAATTACAGCTCGAGTTTTAGTTGACTAGTTTTGAAGACGCGTCCCACCGCCTGCGCCATACGTCGACGGTGCAGGCGGAACAATAAGGTCGGGATGCACACACGGAACCGCCGCGCCAATAGGAAAGATGTCGATGCCGGTGAATGTCTGACTGAAGCTGCGACGATAGTTCCCCCATCGGTGGATACCCTCCATTGACATTGAACGGATTTTCAACGGATTGAGACATAGAATCACAAGCTGGACTTGAAGAAGGAGCGATTTGATGTTGGTGCTGTCGCGACATAGAGACGAGAGCATCATGATCGGTGATGACGTAGTTATCACGATCGTCGATATTCGAGGCGACAAAGTGCGATTGGGGATAGAGGCTCCGCAGGATATCCCAGTGCACCGCCAAGAGGTATACGAAGCGATCAAGCGAGAAAATCAAAAGGCTGGCCATATCCAGCCCGGCGAAACTCGATCGCAGGATAATAATCGGCGGAAGTAGACAACCGATCTTGGTGATCAAATAGACAAGATTTAACGGATGCGAGGGCTTGGGCACTCGCATCCGTTTTTTTATTTATGTCCCTACCCAAGTCAGGCGCTTGGATACCCTCGCCTTCCTTAGCCCTCCGACAGGGCCTAGTCGCCACAATTCTAGTGGTTTGCACCAAGAAACGCAGGCTGTCAAAGTTAACTGCGTGTACAAGGCAGGCCGACTGTAACGATTGTGACGTTGATAGGAAGGAAATTGGGTGAGGCACATATACTTTTCTGAGAATTTATTGTTCAAGTCAAAGTAATGGCTCAATAACTCGATCTATGGTTCAAGGACTATCGAAACGGGGTGTACCCGTTTCTAGCCAAACCCACTGCGATACCGTCAAAGAACTGACTTTGAAACCGGGTCGCGAAGGACGCCAAGGCCCAGCCGCTCCACAAAGCAAACTTATTCTAGAAGGTTTGTTTTCGAAAGCTGTGACCTGGGCCTTGATTAGCGTATTTCACATTTACCGACTCGATCCTTGGGAGTTCCTTGCAAATGACTCGAATTAACACCAACGTGAGCTCACTGGTCGCACAAAACCGACTCACCAAAACCAACAGTGAATTGAATACCACGCTCACACGCTTGAGCACCGGTCTTCGCATCAACACTGGTAAAGATGATCCTGCGGGATTGATCGCCAGCGAAGCCCTACGCAGCGACATCACCAGCATCAACAAAGCTATCACTAACACACAACGCGCCGGACAGATCATCGCTACGGCAGATAGTGCGCTCGGCCAGGTTAGCTCGCTACTCAACGATATCCGTGGTCTAGTTGTGGAAGCCGCGAACGCAGGAGCCTTGAGCGACGACGAAATTGCGGCGAATCAGTTGCAAGTCGACAGTTCGTTGCAAGCCATCAACCGTATTGCGCAAACTACAACCTTCCAAGGCCGCAAGCTCCTCGATGGCAGCCTCGATTTCAATACAACTTCTGGCCAGAACTTTACCAAGATCAACGACCTGCGTATCAACCAGGCTAACCTGGGTACGGTCGGTAGCGTCTCGCTGGAAGTGAAGGTCACCGCCGCCGCCACTCGCGCTCGCGTCAATGTCACCAATATCCCCGCTGCCGGCGAGAATGGTACAGGCGAGATTACTTTAACGAATGCCACACCAGCAACTCAGGCTTCGGCAACAGTTGCCAGTGCGTCCGGTGCGACCTTCGATGTAGCAGTCAAAGCAGGTACTGCGCTCGATGGAACTAAGGGCAATGATGTTGTCGTTAACGTGGCCAATGGTTCGACGGCTGCAACGGCAAGTGCGGTAACTGCCGTTCAAACAGTGAACTCAACCGGTCAATTCAGCGTTTCGGTTAGCTCGGACAGCACCGACTTCGCCGGAGCTCTAGGCAATGCAATTACCGTCAGCGTTCTCGCCGGTAACACAGCCACCGCGCAAGCCGAGAGCGTTGAACAGGACGTCAACGGATTCACCGGTGCCTTTACTGTAAGTGCTAAGGAGGGTGAGGCTCTGGATGGAGCGGCCGGAAACGCCGCTACGGTCTCGATCGTGGCCGGTACACCATCGGCTGGCAATGCCTCGGCGGTTCTCACCGGCAGCAACCTGGTAATCACCGTATTGGATACAACCTCTGTTTCGCTGGCTGACATCAAAACGGCACTGGCATCAGACACGGATTTCGATGCGTTCGACTTCAATATCACTGCCGGTGCTGAAAACGTACTCTTCCGAGGCGATGGTGCCGACGACTTGGCACCGTTCGACTTGGATGGCGCAACCGCAGGAACAGATGCCGTAGCGACAGTCGATGTCGATAAAGATGCTGGCACAGTCACGATCACAGTCAACGACAATGCCAACCAAACTTTGTCCGCCATCAAGGCAGCCGTTGAGGCTGATGCCGCCTTTGCTGCCGATCTGGAGTTCAACGTCGGTGTCGACGTGGCCTTCCGTTCCACAGGCGTGCTCGACAATAAAACAACTGTCGCCTTCGCTGGAGGTACCAATGCAGCAGCCGAAGGAACCTATGCGGACGGAGTTCTGAACATAACAGTGAACGACCAGTCTGCGCGTACCGCCGCCAGCGTGATCGCCGCGCTGGCCGACAACGCGACCATCGCTGCATTGTTCGAGTTTTCAGCTGCATCCGGTACCTACGCTATCGACGGATCGGATGACGTTACCGAAGAGCCACTGGTTGATGGAACCGATACAGAAACAGAGAATGTACTGACCATTACCGGTCCCAGCGGTGTCGCCAATAATGGCACGGTTTCCGTGGTGCAATCCGCCTCGGTCACCACTCCAACTGCAGCTGTCGACGAAGATGGCAACATCACTGTGACCGTCAACAACGCAGCTTCCACCACGCTGAGTGCCGTCAAGACGGCAATCGACGCGTTGACTGGATATTCGGCTGCGATTACCGGATCGGGCGATAGCACCTTCGCTCCAAGCACCGATTCGTTTGCAACTACAAACATCACCGGTGCAACTGACGGTGGTATCAGCGATGACCTGGTGTTCGAGCTGGGTGGTAAGACGGGTTCTCAAGTATTCGAGATCAGTGCAGGCACTAGCATCGAAGACCTGATCAGCCAGGTCAATCTGGTATCGGAAGCCACCGGCGTTGAGGCTCTGGCTGAAGACGATACGCTCGTACTCCGCTCTGTCGATTACGGTAGTAAAGCCAAGGTTGATTTGCGAATCATCGACGAAGCCGAAACTGGTACCTTTACATCAGCGGTAGGTGTACGTGCCAGCGATGCGGGTTCAGACGTCGTGGCTAAGATCAATGGTGTTGATGCCAGCGGCGACGGCAATCGATTGAAGGTTAAAACATCCACCCTCGATATCGAACTTTCGCTGGAAGCTGAGTTTGGCGATACCATCCAATTCGATATCACCGGCGGTGGTGCTAAGTTCCAACTCGGACCTGAGGTAGTTGCCAATCAACAAGCCCGTATCGGCATCAGCAGCTTGAATACTGCCCGCTTGGGAGGTGTTTCCGGAAAGCTGTATCAGTTGGCAGAAGGCGGAAGTGCTGCGTTGGCTCAGAATCCAAACTTGGCCGCAGAGATTGTCGACGAAGCGATCAACCAAGTGACCAGCCTTCGCGGTCGATTGGGTGCGTTCCAAGCTACGACATTGGAAAGCAACTTGACATCGCTCAACGACACTGTCGTAAACCTCCAGGAAGCAGAGAGCTCAATTCGCGATGCAGACTTCGCTGCTGAGTCGGCACGACTAACACGAGCCCAAATTCTGGTTCAATCCGGTACTTCGGTACTTGGAATCGCTAATCAGAACCCACAAAACGTTTTGAGTCTTCTCCGATAATCGCGCTTGTGGACTCAGAAAAGGCCGAGCCGCGTCGAACCAAGTTCGACGCGGCTTTTTTCACGTAAAAACACTTTTTGACTTTGACGACTGGTGAAACTTTAAGTCTGTCGACAAAAATGACGATTCATGATGTGGATTGATGTCTAAATCAGACAGCGGCACTTTGATTTGCATCGCGACCCGCAGCGTAAGTTTTGAAGTGACGCTTATTTTGAATTTGCTGGCGAAAGGCCCCGCAGATTTCCTAGCCCAGACGATCGGGCTGGGCGCTTTGTTAGATGGTCCTTAAGGGCCGAAGATCCGGCCGTTTGAGGACCGACGTGATTGTCATGAAACAAACTGTCGGGCCGGAGCCCCTAAGATTCGGGTTGTAGAAAACACTGTTCGACTAAACAAATAAAAAACATCCGCACACTGGGATTTTGTTATGGGTAGGATTCAATCGAGCGTTGGTCTGATCACTGGTTTTCAAATCCAGGAGACCGTCGATCAATTGATGAAGGTAAACGCTCTACCACGCGATCGACTCAACGCGCGCACCGAAGAACTGCAAAAGCAACAGGCGGCGATCTCGGAATTGACAGCCCTAGTCGTTGGTGTTGAGCTCACGACAGATCGGCTGGGACAAGCCAGCCTGTTCACAGCCACGACCGTCGCCAGCAACAAAGCGGACCTGATTGCCGCGACTAGCACGGGGACCCCCAAGAAAGGCTCGTACTCGTTCATTCCCGTGCAACAGGCACAGAGCCAGCAATTAACAAGCTCGCTTTTTTCTTCTGGGGAACAGGCATTCTCGCAAGGCGAACTGGTGATCCACACAGGTGGATTCTTGGATGAATCCGTCCAACTCGACCAACTCAATGGCGGCGCCGGAGTTGCACGCGGCTTAATTAAAATCACTGATCGCGCAGGCAACAGTCAAACCATAGATCTACGGTTCGCTCAAACCGCACAAGATGTCGTTGACGCAATCAACTCCAACGACTCGATCAAAGTCGTGGCCACACTCGATGGCGATCGCTTCTCGCTGCAAGATCAGTCGAGCACGATAATTTCTGACCTCAAAGTCGAAGAGGTTGCTGGTGGCAGCACAGCTGCTGACCTCGGTCTGTCGCTGATCTCGACAGCCGATAGTTCCGCTAACGGCTCAAGCGTGCTTAATTTAACCAGCAACACTGCGCTAAGGTCGTTGCGAGACGGAATTGGCTTGAGCTTGATCGAAGACGAGGGCCTGCGCATTGAACTCAAGGACGAATCGTCGTTTAACGTGAAGATTAAATTAGATCCTAACTCCGCAAGCCTGGGCCAACTGCTGACCGAGATCAATAAGGATGCTGATGGGAAGTTCATCGCAAAAATTGCCAGCGACGGAAAGTCGATCCAGCTCGAGGATCTCACGTCCGGCGCAGGTGAGTTTTCTGTCCGTAGTTCGACCGGCACCCTGGCCGCTCAACTAGGACTCGAAGGCGAACCCACTAATGGTGTTGTATCCGGAAAGAAACTCATCGCGGGCCTTGGTGATGTACTATTATCGAGCCTCAACGGGGGCAAGGGATTCTCTGAGCTCGGCGAAATCGCCGTGAAGAACCGCAGCGGCCTCACGACCGTCATTGACCTAGCTGGAGCAGAAACTCTCGATGCAGTCGTCGAGGCCATCAACTCCGCGAATGCAGGCGTGAAAGCTCAGCTCAATCGCACTAAAACTGGCCTAGAAATCGTCGATACGACCGGTGGTAGCGACAATGCGCTGCAGATAAGCAACTCAGGAGCTGCAGAAACTGCCACCGAACTAGGAATTGAAGCGACCGCCACCAGCGATCGTATCGACAGCGGTTCTCTTGGCTTGCAGTACGTCTCGCGCAATACTCGACTGGACCAATTCAATGGCTCTGGTGCCATTCGTGGTTCGATCAATCTAACGGACACCACAGGAAAAACCGCTCGCTTGAACTTCAACTCGATCGCGCCCGACACAGTCGGTGACATCATCGATGCAATTAACGATCTCGACATAGGTGTGCAGGCGGAAATCAACGCTGCTGGCGATGGAATCATTTTGATTGATACGGTGGGCGGAGAGGGACAGCTGATCGTATCCAATGTTGGTTCAGGCAACACCGCCACGCGTTTGGGAATCGAAGGTACCGGTACATCGCAAGAGGTCAACGGAGAAACTAGGATTGCAATTGACGGCTCGAACACCATTCGCATCGACTCCGACGACGGAACCACACTCAATGAGTTGGTTGAAAAGATCAACAGTAAGTCTACGAGCCCGGTCAACGCCAGTTTGCTGAATCTAGGTAGTGGCGGTGGGGTACGGTTGCTGCTCAACGGCAAACAAACGGGCAGCTCCGCGCGTGTCGCCATTGAGTCGGAGATTGGAATTTCTTTTTCGGAAACATCCAAGGCGCAAGACGCGATTATTGCGTTCGGTGCTTCCGATAGCTTCGGAGGTGTCCTCGTTTCATCAGCGACCAACACCTTTGAAGGAGTCGTAGATGATGTAAGGTTAACCATCAATGGAACCTCGACTCAATCCACGACAGTCACGGTTTCCGAAAGCTCGGATACACTGTCCAAGCAACTCGAGACTTTTGTTACCCAGTACAATCTTCTGCGGGACAAGGTAGCCGCTGTAACCCAGTTCGACTCCGCAGCTAATACAGTGGGTGTGCTCTTTTCATCGAGTGTCACACTGCGTATCGAATCCACGTTCGGAAGTTTTCTCACGGGGAAATTTCGCGGGACAGGCTCCATCAACAATCTCGGTCAGCTTGGGATCAATTTCGACGACAAGGGCAAGCTATCACTCGACAAACAAAAGCTCAGCGAAGTCTTGGCAAGCGACCCAGGTGCAGTTCGCGATTTCTTCACAACGGAAGACTTCGGTTTTTCCGCGCAAGCCAAAAAAGTGGCCGAGCGTCTGGCTGGCATTAGCAACGGAACTTTACTCTCAAAGAACAATGCACTGCAACGACAGATAGAGCAAAACATAACGCGACTGGAAGCATTCGATGTCCGCCTTGACCGCCAACGCACGCGGCTGCTAACTCAGTTCTACAACATGGAGACGGCGATCGGAAAACTCCAAAACAACCAGACAGCGCTCGACCAATTACAAATCATCCCGCCGCTCGGGTCGTCGTCCTCCAATTAGAAAACGTTCCGTACAGAGTAGCTTTATTGTAGAACGATTGTCCCAATCGTTTTCATAAGTAATTGGGACGATTGGGCTACACTGCCTAATTTTAAAAATTGGACAAAGCGCTAGGTTCGTCATCAACCCGCCATCATTTTTTGGGTCTAGGCACACGTGCCTTGGAATTGCCGCGTCGTTTTTGTCCACCGGATTTTTTCGACGAATCGACATAGCCTTCGACAGTTTCACCCACATGGTCCTTTAGCGATGCTACTTTGTCGCGTAGCGCTGCAGCTCTTTCAAATTCCAGGTCTTCTGCGGCTTGCAACATTTCCTTCTCGAGCATCTCAAGATACTCTTCAGTAACGACTTGCTCATTTGCCTGTCCGCGCACTAGGGAACGGGCTTTTTGATGGGCTTGGGAAGCAGCTTGGATTCCAGCCTTGATTTGCCGTACGACGGTTTCCGGGACGATGCCGTTCGCTTCATTGAATTCTTGCTGCAACTTACGCCGACGCAATGTTTCATCGATGGCAGCTTGCATGGCGGCCGTCATCTTGTCTGCGTAAAGAATGACCTTAGCATTGACATTTCTGGCTGCGCGGCCAATTGTCTGGATGAGCGAGGTCTCGCTGCGCAGGAACCCTTCTTTGTCGGCATCCAAAATTGCAACCAAAGAGACTTCGGGCAAATCGAGACCTTCGCGCAGCAAGTTCACTCCTACTAGGCAATCGAATTTCCCTTGTCGCAAATCGAACAGTAGTTCGACGCGTTCGAAGGCGTCCAGTTCGCTATGCAGCCAACGGCAGCGCACATTTTGCTCGGTTAGATATCCAGCCAAATCTTCCGCCAGGCGTTTTGTAAGGGCTGTTACCAGGGTGCGTTCGTTCTTCAGGGCCCTTAACCGCACCTCCTCCAACAAATGTCCGACTTGCCCACGAGCCGCCACGACTTCAATTTCTGGATCGAGCAAGCCCGTCGGTCGAATCACCTGCTCCACGACTTCGCCGCCGGTCTTGAGTAGCTCGTTGTTGCTGGGAGTGGCTGAAACAAAAATGACTTGATTGGTCTTTTGCTCCCATTCTTCAAACGTCAGTGGCCGATTATCCAGGGCGCTAGGTAACCGAAATCCATGAGCGACCAGTGTTTTCTTGCGACTCTGGTCGCCAGCGTACATCGCGCGTACCTGAGGAATTGTGACGTGCGACTCGTCGACCATTAACAGGAAATCTTTTGGAAAGAAGTCGTAAAGCGTGTCTGGCGTGGCTCCGGGTGGCTTTCCCGCCAATGGCCGTGAGTAGTTCTCCACTCCCGGACAATGCCCCACTTCCTGCAACATTTCCAAATCAAACCGAGTTCGCGCGTTCAATCGCTGCGCTTCAAGCAACTTTCCTTCAGCTTCAAATTTTGCCAGTTGCTCGCGCAACTCTTCGCGGATTAATACGATCGCTCTCTCAATCCGATCCTCAGGTGTAACAAAGTGTTTTGCCGGGTAGATGAAGACCTCTTCTAGGCGCGAGATCACTTCACCAGTTAGAGGGTTCGTGATCGAAATCTGCTCGATCTCATCCCCCCAGAGCTCGATCCGGTAGGAAAACTCTTCATAGGATGGCCAAAGCTCTAGGCAATCGCCGCGAACGCGAAATTTGGAGCGTTCGAAGGCCACGTCGTTACGCTCGTATTGAATATCCACCAAACGCAGCAACACGTCATCCCGATTGATGGACTGACCAACCTTGAGCTGGACAACCATATTCTTATAGTCTTCCGGATTTCCCAAACCGTAAATGCTCGAAACGCTTGCCACGATGATGACGTCGCGACGGCTGACAAGAGCACTTGTGGCAGCCAATCGCAAACGGTCAATCTCTTCGTTTATCGACGAATCTTTTTCGATATAAACATCGCGAGCGGGAATATAGGCTTCAGGTTGATAGTAGTCGTAGTAACTGACGAAATAATGCACTGCATTGTAGGGAAAGAAGTCCTTGAACTCGCTATACAATTGCGCGGCAAGCGTTTTGTTGTGGCTGAGAATGAGCGTAGGCCGCTGCACCTGCTGAATGACATTAGCCATCGTAAACGTCTTACCCGAGCCCGTAACTCCCATTAGAACTTGTTGTTTCGCCTCGGAGCGCAGCCCCTTGACGAGCGCCTCAATTGCTGCCGGCTGGTCGCCGGCGGGTGAAAACTGACTGACGAGTTGGAATTCTTCGCCCGCTTCATCGTGTGACATGCAGATACCTTCGCGTTCGAAAATTACAGTTGGTCAAATCACTGTCCGGAGGTTGCTTGAGGCGTGGAGAGCGGTTGCGAACTGCCAAGAAATAGCATTGGACGCAGTTGCTCCAGAGTTCGATTTCCCACACCATGTACTTCCAATAGGCTCTCTAGCGTTGCAAAGCTTCCATGCTCGTCTCGATACTGAACTATTCGCGAGGCCAACGATTGGCCGACCTCTGGCAAGGCTTCCAACTCAGAAACTGTGGCGGAATTCAGATCGATCAAAAACTCTGGCTTCGCTACGACCTTCGGCTTGTCACTTCGCACCAGGTTATTTCTCAAAGTACTTATCAGGGTTAGGCAAGTCAGCAGAATACACCAGGCCCAAGGAATCGAAAACCGAGCGGCTGAGCGACGGGGCGACAGCATTGGAGCGTCACGCGATTCTGCAGGAGGGCGGTTCGACCTCTCTTCCACTAAGGCCATCATCCGTGTCCCCTTATACTGCCACGTCCTCAAACATAGGTAATCATGTATTATAAAGGCCTGTAACTAACCAGTCACTAGGCAATTGATGGCAGTAGCCGGATGTCCATGCCAGCCGATATTGATGCTCTAACTCCCGAGCAAAAGCGCGAAATGTTGGCAAATCTCCTGCGGGAACGTGCGGCAAAGCCCAATAACTATCCGATGTCCGCCGGACAACAAGGATTATGGCACGCCTTTCGTCGCGATCCCAATTCAACTGCTTTTAATGTCTTCCTGCCAACGCGCATTCGCTCTGCACTGAACCTTCAGGCACTTCGACAAGCCATCGAATGGATCGCTGCACGGCATAATTGCCTCCACACCGTGTTCACTGACCGCGATGGACAACTGACCCAGGAGGTACGCGATGGCCTCAAGCCGGGTTTCGAGTACTTTGAAATCAACGGAGCGAGCGAACAAGCAGCTCGGTCGATCGTCTCGAAAGATACGCTTCGAGCATTCGACTTGGAGAACGGCCCATTATTCCGCATTAGCGTCTATCAACGGACCGAACAAGACTGGATCATACTCGCCGCCACGCACCATATAGTCGTCGATTTTTGGTCGCTCGTCATTGTGCTCAGCGAGCTACGCGAACTGTACCCGAGCTTGGATCAAAGCCGGCCCCCCACGCTGCCGCCCGCGCAAAACAACTATGCGAGATTTGTCCATGCACAACAACAACTGCTGGAAGGGCCGCAGGCAGCCAAGTTGCGGTCATTCTGGCTAAATGTCGTCAGCCAGTCGGCGTCAGTAATTGAACTGCCCATCGATCGAATTCGCCCCACCGTCTTTCGGAATTCCGCGAGAAACTCGGTGCTTTCATTTCGCCCTGAAACGGTTGCCTTAGTTGCTCAACTTGCCGCCCGTAGCAAGACCACATCATTCGCGGTAGTCCAAGCCGCTGTTCAGGTCTTCATCAGCCGATACTGCGGCCAAAAGAACTTTCTAATCGGTAGCCCTTTTTCTGGTCGAAGCCACTCCGAATTCGAATCTACAATCGGCTTCTTCATCAATATGCTGCCGCTGAAAGCCGATTTAGAAGGCGACCCCACGTTCTCTCAATTGGTTACTCGCACACAAAGGACGATTCTCGAAGCGCTCGAGCACGAAGCTTATCCTATTTCGAAAATCGTACACGATGCACAAATCCCGCGAGATTCAGCCCGCAGTCCATTGTTTCAGGTTTCCTGCACGTTCGAGAAGTCTCACGTCCGAGCGGAGTTAGGGCGGGCGGCATTTCTGTTCCCCGACACACTCCAGTCTCAAGATTTTGCAGGCATGAGGCAAGAGAGCTTCTACATTCCCCACCCAACTTGCCACTACGACTTGGAGTTCATTTTCGAACAAACCGAACATCAACTGCGTGGTATGCTCGTCGCCTGTAGCCACCTGTTCGAAAACGACACGCTCGAAGCCATGTCAACGAATTTTGGTGATTTACTGCACTCGTTGCTATCGTACAGCGAGACACCCATCTCGCAGGTTGCCTGGTCAACTTCGTCCGCAGCTGTTTTGCCATACAATCGCGATGCTAGCTGTTCAAGCCAGCAGGCCGAAGCAACCGTAAGTTCAATGATCGAGAAGGCTGCCCACGAGCACCCTGACAATATTGCCCTGCAATTCGGCGACCGTGGCATCAGCTACGCAGAATTGCTGCAGTACTCCGAGAATTTAGCCAGAAATTGGTTGAGCCAGCGGAGCCAGCTTGGAGCGGGCACGAGCTCCGCGCACAGCACACACGCAACAGCCACTCCCCATCTGCCCACCCCTCAACCGCCAGACAGAACACCACACTGCACCAGCAAAACCCCGATGGTTCCGATTTTTTCGCAGAACGGCGCATTGGCGTTTATTGCGATGTTTGGTTTACATCGCGCCGGAGCCGCTGTGGTGCCTATCGACCGCACCCAACCGTCCGTTGAGGCGTCCAGGTGCTGTAGCGACGCAGGTGCAGCAATGTACCTCTGCGAAAGCCCGCTGCAATCCGGCGATGCCACAGATGACAGTCAACTCGCGCCATGCGTCGGCTTGGACTTACACGACTTGATGCACACAAAGCCTGCCGCGTTGCAACCCGAACTCTCTGCCGTGCCACCTGCACTCCCCATAGATGTGGCCTACTTAGTCTATACGTCGGGTTCCACTGGCAAGCCGAAGGGAGTTCTTATCGAGCATGCGGCAGTCTGCAATACTTTAGCTTGGCGCCGCGAGACCGTTCCGCTGCTCTCCGACGATCGCGTGCTGATGTTGCTATCGCATCAGTTCGACGCCGGACTGGGCATAGGCTGGACCACGCTCACTCAAGGTGCGACCTTAGTGTGGGCTGACGAAGAGGCCAAACTGGATCCACTCTGTCTCATTGAGCAGATTATTCGAGACCGAATTACGGTACTCCCAGCTGTTCCCAGTCTGTTAAGAGTCATTGTGGCTCATCCGCGTTTCAAGGATTGTCGCAGCCTGCGATTAATTTTTACTGGTGGCGAAGCGATGTCAGCCGACCTACCCAGCCTCGTACGGCGCGCGACGCAGGCAAAGTTTTGGAATTTCTACGGTCCGTCAGAAGCGGCAATCGAAGCGGTTGCAGCCGATGTTACCAACCACCCGGCCGAACGCACCGTTCCCATCGGTTCACCCATCAATAATACTCAGATCCTGATTCTCGACGAACACCGAAGAATTGTGCCCGACACCGTCCCAGGAGAGTTGGCCATTGCCGGCGCAGGGCTCGCCAGGGGCTATCTCAACGACTCCGCGCTGACCACGCAAAAATTTATCTGGCTCGATGCCAGTGAGCAACATGGCAGTCAGAGAGTTTATTTGACTGGAGATCGCGGTCGACGACTGCCCAATGGCCAATTCGAGTTTCTAGGACGTAGCGATCACCAAATTAAACTACGAGGCTACCGCATCGAGTTGGGCGAGATCGAGGCTGTCCTTGAATCGCATCCAGGAGTCAATCGAGCAGCCGTCAAGCTCCTCGAAGCCAACACCTCGCAAGCAAAACTAGTCGCCTTTGTTAACCTAAACCTGCAGAAGAACACGGCTACCACAGGTGCTATGCTGCTGCGCTACGCTGCCGAACTACTGCCGAATTATAAACTACCATCTAACATAGTTTTCGTAGACCCAATGCCGCTTACCTCTAGCGGAAAGGTCGATCGAAAACGGCTCCCCGAATCGTTACCTGCGGGAAACGTACCAGAACAATATGTTGCACCAGACAATGCATTGGAAGAATTCATCGCCCAGGCTTGGTGTGAAGCCCTAAAAATCGACAAAGTCAGCACGAACACAAACTTCTTTGATGCTGGCGGCAGTTCGCTCCAAGCGGCCATGCTAACCACTAAGCTCAGCCAGGAATTGGGGATCCATGTCCCCACAGCTCTGTTGTTCGACTTGGCAGATGTTGCCAAGATGGCATCGCGATTGGTTCAATTGCACCCAACTGCTATCGCAGAGAAATTTGGAAGTGCCGTTGTCGAGCATCAACACGTCCTGATACTCCAGCAATCGGGCGAGCCGCCAACGCCCGCGAGCCACGAACTACTGGCTCTCCTAAAAACCACCGGATCGCGACCGCCCATCTTCCTAATTCATCCACCAGGAGGCATCGTTGTCTGCTACCGCGAGCTAGCCCGGTATGTTGATGAAGATCAACCGCTCATCGCCGTTCGCGCCCGAGGTTTGCACGGCCATGAGAAGCTTCCAGAATCGTTGTCCACGATGGCGGCAGACTACATAGCCGCCTTAAAAACGTACCAACCCACCGGCCCATACACTTTGGGCGGCTGGTCCTTGGGTGGCTTGGTAGCCTACGAAATGGCACAGCAATTGTCGGCAGCCGGCACTGAAGTGAAACAGCTTCTCCTGCTCGATACGACTATCCCAGAGGGCTCAACGAGCCTGGTCCCCATCGAGGAATTGGTCAACGTCGGTTTGGAATATGGTATCGAAATGACATTAGACCAGTTGGGAGAACTAGCTCCCGCAGAGCAATTGCCCTTCCTGTGGGAACACGCCAAAGGATTGGGGGTAATTGACGACCAATCGCCGCCAGAAGTTGTCGCACAGGTCCTCGATGACCTACAGAGCCTGTTTCACCATCATATTCAACTGGCTTGCATCTACCCCATTGAACGTTTTGAAGGCAAGATCGCACTCTTTCGTCCGAGCGAAATACCTTTCGATTTGAATGTCAGCCCCGACCGCGGCTGGCGGCACCTGGCTCGCGAAGTCAGCGTGTGTTTCGTCCCCGGTCACCATCACAGCATGGTACAACCACCCCACGTGCAGCATCTCGCACAAGCGATCACACGCGCGCTATCGAATGCATAGAGTTTGTTTGCAATGGACCAATTGGGTTTACTCGATCTATCAGAGACTCGTCGAGCACGATTCCAACAAGCCGGGCAAAAGCTTTTGTCGCCTATGAATTGAGCTGCTACCCAAATCTCCAAAATAGGTGTCCCGCGCTGCTAAACCCAATGCTGCCTCTCCGCTAGAACGCTCGCCTTCGCCAGCTCCAGAACTGTTCAAGCAATTGATCACCAGCAGGACGTCCGTCGCGCTAACTTGGCGATCACGATTGACATCCAAGAGCAATTCGTAGCTCTTGGAGGCGTTGATATGATTAATAACAATCAATGCATCGACGGGGGAAACAATGCTATCGTCGTTGACGTCCTCCGCGTATGTGGCCGTCGAAATCGCTATGCGAAAGCCGCCGAGATTGGCAGCCGGTACTGCATTGCCGCTACCGTCGAAAACTTGGTTTGCTTCCATTCGAACTGTGTATTGACCATCCTGCACATTCGTCCAAACTTGGTTCGGTGCCACAATTTGATAGTTAGCCTTCCAATGACCGCCGATTTGTTCCGTTGAGGTCAGCGTGGCTGTTTGTTGGAATCCATGGGGGCCGTCGACGACAATATTCCCAGTTTTCAGGCTTGCCGGATTCAGCGAAATATTGTCTTGATACGTAACCGAAATAGCATGGCTGCTCACCTGCCGCATCGTCAAACCATTCGCGATAAGGGTTGCCGAAGGGGCTATCACGTCCGTCGAACCTACCCACGCCCCAAAGTCGACACGGATGGTATTCGAGTCCACGCGAAAGTCAACTTCGCGATTCTCAGTACCGACATCGACCAACGTTGACACCATTCCAGATGCAGCGTGCATCGAAACCACGTGACGTTGATTTTCCGCCGCTGCGATACTCCAACCACCAGCGGCGTTCGTCACCACTTGGCTCGCACCGACACTGATGACTACTCCGCTCTGTCCTTCATTCAAGTCGTATCGTCCATTGTCATTCAGGTCATCGAAAACAACACCGGTAAGAAAGGAGCCGCTTGGATCTGTTCTGGTTGCGTGCACAGTCCAATAGTTTGTGTAAAACGCGTTTGGATTAATGGCATAGCCCACGGCAGCTTCTTTTTGACCTGCATTGAAACTGTCGATCCCCAATAGATGATTGCGGTGAGACTCAGAAACCAGAAGCGGCTTCAACCCCTCAATGGCTACATTTCGAAAAGTCCCAGCACCAATCGACTCGAGGTAGTTATTGTCATCGGGAAACCAACTCGGCAGATTGTATCCGTTAGCGCGTACATTGGCGTTTGGCCACTGACCAGTAACCTTGCTCTGGTGGCCAAAGTAGTCATAAGTCGCCATTTCGTTCGACTTGAACTGTGCAGCATTCTGTATGTTTGCGTTCCAAGCCAACGGTGGCCGCTTGGCTACATTCGATAGGTCGACTGTCAGCCCCACTGCACGCTGAAAAGCGGGCGGATCGTGTCGCGCTTCATTCAGCAAGTACAAAAACAACTGCCCCTCAGGCAAGCCAGCTAATAGCCGCCGCAATTCCAAAGTTTCGATTGTCGATCGTCTCAATTGGGACATGAGAAAAGCCAGCCTCTGAAAAAGAGCCACGTCGCACTTGAGCCTACCGAAACTACGACGCTTTCGTCAAGGAAAGATTATCTCCCCCCAACTTGAGAACTCTTCAGCACGCTGCTTTCGGGAAGCTGATGCATTCAGCACGCAGTCCGTAAAACGCACTTCCAGACCAGCCTGTACCCAGTACACAGCACTGTGTAAAAGGACTGCAACGGCGATAAAAAGATTTGCCGGATCGTGGCAAGCGAGCGAAATTTACCAAATTATTTCCTGAAGGCCGTTTTCTACAGCAGGGCTTCACTCTATGCAGTCAAATAACTGCAGCTTAGAACTTGTGGCCCTTCTGCGGCCCCGATTGGGTCAGCGTCAGAATTTCCGGACCGTCTTCATTCATTAGGATGGTATGCTCAAATTGAGCCGACAGTCGTTGATCGCGAGTTCGAACGGTCCAGCCGTCTTTCTTGTCCAACCGCGTGAAGCGAGTACCCGCGTTGATCATCGGCTCGACGGTAAAACACATTCCCGGCAGCAACCTCTGCTGCCGCGATTTGCGATCCGGGAAGTGCGGAATATTCGGTGGCTGGTGAAATACTTGCCCCAGCCCATGCCCGACGTACTCGCGTACCACCGAAAAACCTCGCCGCTGGGCCTCGGTTACGATCGTATCCCCAATAATGCTAACGGGACATCCCGGGTATAGAGCATCAATTGCTAGGTGCATGCAATCGAAGGCAGCCTGCGTTACCGATCGAGCTTCGTGGCTGCAGGCACCAAGAATGAACGTTTCGGATTGATCGCCGAACCAGCCATCGACGATGCTGGTAACGTCCACGTTGACAATGTCTCCTTCGGAAAGCCGAGAATCATCTGGAATGCCGTGGCAGATGACGTCATTCACACTCGTGCAGCAACTTTTGGGATACCCCATGTATCCAAGTGTTGCGGGGGTATGCCCATGGTCCAGCGTAAACTGATGCACCAAATCGTCAATTTCACGCGTGGTAATACCGACGCGCATTTGCTTGCGAACTTCGTCGATAAGCTGCGCATTGAAGCGTCCGGCTCGTCGCATCATCTCGCGGCCTTCGTGTCCCAACAATAGCTTCCGAGGACTTTTGTCTTTTTGTAACATCGAAATTCAACGCGAGAAGTTTATTTGTTTGGGAAACAATCCGGTGGAACAAGTATAACCCCCTTAATTACTGCAGGGAAAGGCGCACTACCCAGTATTTTGAGAATTGGCGCACCCCATCAACGCATTAAAGGCGGGCTACATCTTACCTTTTTGCTTGCAACCCATAAAATTCGTTTCGCTGTTCCGGCCTGAGTGGACATGCGATTAATATGACAAATCCGACTTTTACTCAAATTGAGAGCCGCTACTCGAATACCATTCCGTAGTGAGATTCAAAATGTTGCCTTGGCTCGTATCGATTCTCGTTGCCGTGATATCCGGTGGCGTTAGCTTGTTGCTGGGGGGATTCATAGCGAACGCTTGCGTGGCGTGGTTTCAAATCTCAAGCCGAGAAGGTGCGTCGGGATATTTTGTGGTATTCATAGCGTTGTGCAGTGCAATCGCAGGCCTAATAGTTGGTTTGCTAGTGGCCCGGATTGTCGTAGCAACCTCGAGTCCAGGCTTCGGCAAGGAATTGCTTTGTGCCCTTGGCGTCGTAATTTTCATAGCGGGCGCTGCCGCATTAACCTGCCGAATGTTAGCAGACATTCCGCCAACGATCGATGGGCGAGAGTTGACCCTGCAGGTCGACTTTCGCTTGCCAAACACCCTCGACTTGGAAAAATCTCCACTGGAAGATAGCGAATGGGCGTTTAACTTGGCATCGCTCGCCGGTCGCACTCGCAGAGTTTATCGAGATGGAACAATTCAACTGGCGGGCGTTCGCGTTGAAGAGGGACGCTGGATTGTTCCAGCCCAGGTCGAACTTTTCACTCAGCGCGGCGGCCGCTTAGTAACGCTCTCCCGGCTTAACTCAACGGAGATCCTGGGGTTCTTAATTCCATTGCCGGCCAGACCGGGCGCTGCATTTCAACATTGGAGTCAATGGATGCCCATTCAACAAGTCAACGGTCAACCCTGGCCCTCCGATAAGATGTCGTACCGATTTCGAGTGCAGAAGACCCCCATTAACGATTAGCTTAGCCAGCTGCTTTGTGCATGGGTCGATTCCCTGTCCGCGAGTGTTAATAGGAAGACGGAGAAACCGACCAGGGCTTAAACCACTCCACTCTTCGAATAATTTTAACAATCAGACTGCTGTGTCCGCGCACTGTCCGCGCACAGTTCTCAGAAGTATCCCAGTAGGCCGAAAACATGAAAAGCTTCGACTAAAGGAGAAACTGCACCATCGTGGTGACTGTCCTTTAGAAACGTGGTAGACCTTGGAATATTGAAAACCCCAATTTCTCCACA
>JBGSTP010000131.1:0-27686 GCA_041736515.1 Pirellulaceae bacterium | reverse complement strand
TGTTTTCCCAGTGTGGGCTAGTGCGTTTCATGCGGTGCGCCAGCTGAATCATGATCCAACGCAGTAACGGTGAGCCCGCTTTGCTCAGTTTCAGTTCATGACGTTTGCCGTCGCTCTCGCGAATACCAGGATCGAGTCCAGTGGTGCAGTTTCTCCTTTAGTCGAAGCTTTTCATGTTTTCGGCCTACTGGGATGCTTCGCCGAAAGCAATGTGACTACCTAGGTTTCACTACTTCTCCGCCGTTGCGTGAAAAGAGCGCATTCCAAACCTGGATTGGTTCATCAAGGCGAATGCCGCGCACGCTGCCGTCCATGAAGGCTGCCGAAACGCGGTCCTTGACGCCTCGCAACTTGGCGGCAGGATTGGCGGGATCCAATGGGTATTCTTCCGGAGAGGTCCAGGGGATCGCATGCTCAGGTTTCAGCTCTACAAAAACAATGGTGTTGCTCGTGCCGTCCGTGACATCTTGAAAACTTATCTTCTTGTCCTGGCCGAAAACCGTACTCGGACCGAGAGGAGCTACATAGGTCGTGTGATGTGGCTTGATCGTCTCCTGCGAGCCAATGGGAATGACTGGCGCGAAAACTTTCGGCATGCGATCGAGCAGGCGGATGTTATGTGGGCTATCCCAAGCCTCGTCCAGATGGAATTCACGATACAAATCACCATGTTCAATGAATGGCAAAATGTGCACTCGCCAGCTAAGGCCCTTTGATTGCTCCAACTGGTGATAGGTTGGCAGCGCCTTAAAGGCTGATTCGTAGTTGAACATAGCCAATACAAGCTGTTTCAGATTGTTCTGCGTTTGCGATACCGCTACGGGTTCTGCAGTCGCGACGATGGCGGCAGCGGCAAGCTGCAAGAGCGCATCGGCCTGCTGGGGATCCTCAAGCGAAAGGATCACTTGAGTACCCTGCACCTGGGGTTGAATCAACCCGAAGACGGACATGACCATCGCCGCAGCGGATTCATTCAGCATAGCCTGTTTGAGTAGTCCACGAAACAACTTCGGGATGTGCGATTTGATCGCTTCAGCCGTCGCGACCGACTCCGTCTGAATAATCAACTTGATCGTTGCGCTCTGTGGATCAAAGCCGAGCGACAGCCACTGCACGCCGGAGACCAAGGTTGCTGCCGAACCGCCACCGAACATTGCAGGTAGTTCGAGTTCGATCTCTGCCATCGTTTCGCGTACATACTCCGGATTCACCACGGCCACTTGCACGGGAAATGACTGGGTAGCCTCCAAAGCAGATTCCCATGGCGTCGTCGGTGCAGGTATCAATTCAGTGCCAATTGACGGAGCAGCAATTGCATTTTCGCTCACACCCAAGGACATCACCCGCCAGCCTGCGTGGCGACGAGCTTGGCCGATTGCATGCGGCCAGACCAATTGTGCCAGCGACTTGAGCTTGGCTTCGGGAACGTTGGTCGAAACAAGTAGTCGCGATTGGATTCGTGGGCCATACGGCAGATCGAACGCCAAGTACGCTTGTTCGCCCTGCAGAAGATCCTTTACCTGCTGTGCCGGTGCTGTCGCTATTCGGGTAAGCTCGCCCAGAGCGCCGCTCGGATCCTGTTGAGCCAACTCAAGCAGTTTGGGCGCCAGTTCGATTCTACTCGAATTAACACGAACCATGGCTAGAGTCGTTCCGTTGATTGCATTGTCGAGGAGGCTGGCATCGTCTGCAGATGCAGCAGTTGTGAACACCAGCAGCGTCAGCAACGCTAAGCGAATTCGAAGTTGATAGTACATGGGTCTGTTCCTGGTTTCGATTGTGTTTTGTAAGCGAGAGGCCATTGTCAGCCAGCGATACTCGCGGACTCATTGGCCGAGTCTGAGTTCGAACTGGTACTTGATTCCCGGGAACTTTTCGCCCGAGAGCGTAGCTCCCTTGGAGTGCCGAACATAATGAAACGCTTGGCCAGTCGCCGGATCGATGGGCGCTGGCAAGTCTAGTTCGGTTAACGAATCGGGAAGCTGGTTCTGGTTGGTTGCCAAGTGATGCCGAATGGCTTCGATCGTTTGGAGCAGTGCAAGTTGCTGTGCACAACGCGTTTGGGCGGCCAATCCAGCTTGGAGTGTGGGTAACACCAGGCCGCTCGGATTGGTGAGGAAGCCATAGTCGGAGACATCCGCGTTGAATTTTTGATTGAAGCCCTGCAAACCCTTGTCACGCTCCCAGGGAGGTGCGAAGCCCCATTTGAAGCTTTCATCCCGCGTCCTTTCATAGAAGCGTCGAACTGCCAGGAAAAAAACCTGTGTGTTGGGTAATGGAGCCAATTGTTCGCTTGTCATTCCTTCGACATCCACCAAAAATCTTTTGGCTCCCGGAACGCCAGCAGCTATGGCCATCACCAGCCCAGGCTTACCGTATTGGAGCATCGGATCGTCGAAGCCTTCGATGGATTCCGCGAAACGATCCACGAAGCGCGCCCAATACGAATTCGAGCGGGGCGTTTCATCCACCTCGCGCAAAGCCTTGACTTGCTCAAATAAGAATTCGCGTTCGTAGGACAGGGCTGGACGCATGTCGACCAGCGGGCGTGGCAGGGCAGCCAAGGCCCAATAGAGGTTCGGTGCATCTTTGTGTTCGCATAAATAGCAGGCATCGCCCCAGCCGATACCGACACAGGCGATACCAACCAGATTGGATACCAGAAAGGGCTCTTGGGAGAGGTGCATTCCCAGTGCAAGTTGTTGTCCAAAGATGGCCACCGCATCGTCCGTCCGGTCCTCGGCGATGGCCAGTAAGCAACGCAGCGACTGAATGCGCGCCAGTTCTCGCATTACTTGGATTTCGGGCAACAAGTACATGGCCGGGTTTTCTACGTCGCGAATGTGCCGATCGAAATCGCAGCGTTTTCTCAGTACGGCTTCTTTCAAATAGCGTGGCTGAAATGCCGTGTAGTTTAGGTACTCTTTGACCTGATCGATCGGCAGATCCTCCGGCCGTGTGGCGCGCCAACTATGGGGCGGAACCTCATGGCTAGGCTTTTCGGACGCGGTAGCAGCTGCGAGATTCTTGCGTTCAAATTCCGTTTTCGCCTGCATAGCGTTGGTTTGTTCAAAAAAACCCATCGCCTGCAGGTAGAACACAGCAGCATTGCCATCCTTTTGATGGAAGTCGTCTGGGATAAGCTGCAGGGACAACGCAGGCTTGGTTTCCGCTCGTGGTACCAAATGAAGCACACGCAGGGCAACCGTTGAACCGTCGCCCCTCCGATGCTCCCAAGCACCATCTCGCGAGCTGAGCTCACCTTGCGGCGGCTGATATTCGGGCAATGCTGATTGCGCTAAGGACGTTTCGTGATACATACCAGCAAAAAGCAATGGTACTAGCAGCAACAGGCCGCCAGTTGGCTTGCGACAAACCATTGTGGGCTCCAATTTATAGGTAGTGAGCAAGGTTGGTAGTGAGTTGTCGGCGACTTAGATTTGAAGCAGATTTTGTAAAAGGTCGCGTTGGTTAATCGGCGGTGCCAGCTCGATCTTGTCCGGAAACAATGTAGGAGTCGTTTCCGGTTCGTCAGACATAGCTGCAGTTGGGATTCTCGATGAACTGCCGTCGACACTGCCAATACGAATGTTTCCATCGCGAAAGGAGTCGAAGGCCAAGTCGGCGCCGAAGGCCAAGTCGCAGCCGAAGGCCAAGTCGCAGCCGAAGCCTCGCGGCGTGAGTGTCTCGCCAGCTCGTGAATTTTGACGCGGCGCTGAAGTTAACAAGCTCCATTTCGCGAATGAGGAGGAACTCGAAGAGGTTCCCACGGTCTGCGACTCTTGCCGCGACGTACCTTTGGCTGGAGCATCAGCGGGTTCGCTGGCGTCAACACGCGTGGTGATTGTCCCTTCATGCCTGCTATCGGCCGACGTGGACTTGCCGATAGCGTTAGTTAATTCATGGGATATCGATACCGTCTCTAGCCGTATTGGAATACCGACACGTGAGTAAAGCAAAGTACCGGCAATTCCAGCTGCCACCCCCATCGACCACGTGGCGATTAAGGTCGCGACCCAAGCTCTCCGCCGGCGAGGTTGCGATGAGCCTGGCGATCGCTGGGCTGGGAGTTGCGACTCGTGCGAGATTGCCCTTGGCAATTGAAAAGCAGCGTCACGTGGCGTCAGCCCGCGAAGCTGCTGTTCGAACGCCTCCAGCTCATCGACGCTGAACTGCGGTTGGTTACGATCGTCGTTCATCATACCTCTCCGTCTGCCAATCGGGTCTGGGAATCAAGTTTGGCTATTGGTGACAATGTTCTTTCGTTGTTTTGTTTGGGCAACGTCTCGTTGGATAAGGAGTGCCCTCCAACGGTCATGGCTGCTTTGAGATGCTGAAGGGCAGCCGAGTAGCGGCGGTGTGCGGAACTGATGGAACAGTTGAGCAGCCGTGCCAGCTGTTCAAAACTCAAATCACCCCAAATACGCGCCACCAGCAGTTCCCGTTCATCGGCGCTGAGCAGCGCGAGTCCCCGCACCACGTCTTCTGCGACCAGTTGCGTGGCGCCTGTCGAATGAAACCAGCGTTCGTGCTCTTGGTGTGAAGGTTGTTCGGCTGCGGCGCGGTGATGCGTGCGACGTCTCTGCTCGGCGCGGGCAATATTCTGAGCTTTGCGACGTGCAGTGGTGTACAACCATGATTTGGGACAATCTGGCTCGACATGAGTCTTAGCCAGGTCAATGAAGGCCTCTTGAACTGCGTCATCTGGCAAAGTGCACCACTGGCGAGCGTAGAGCACCAAAGCGGAGCTGTGCTCATCAAACAGCTGCTGCAGTTGGTGTGGTTGCATGGTTGGAAACTGGTTTAAGAGTCGAGCGATTCGTTGACTTGGCATAGCCAGTTTCGCAGGCATCGGGGACTTCACCTAAGCCTAGCGAACCGAATTGTAGGCGAACTGAATTGTCGCCAATCCCACTATGCAATCCGTTCACTGAGCGGACTTGGGTTTGATGTTAAGTCACCGGCCGGGTACCAGCTTTCCAAGAAAAATAGAATTTTGACGGCTAGCGCTAGCTCCAACCCAAGTTGTTAATCTGGACAAAGCAGTGGGTTATCCCTTTACATGCGTAGGGATTTGGCATCGTCGGGTTTTAGTAGTTTTCGCTTGGTACGGACCAAACGCAGCAGTTTTTCCTCATGCTTGCTCCACCAGTGCTCCGAGTCCTCGCGGGTCCAAGGGAATTTTTTGGCCAAGCTATCGAGTTCGCGAAGTAACGAAACCATATTCGACGGTCGCGACGCAGGCTCCACCGACATGCAAACGCTCAAGATGCCCCCAAACTCAACCACAGCAGGCGGCAAGTCCAGAGTTTCCACTCCCGGTTGCTCGTGCTCGATGGGATCTCCCACGGTAACTAGCGGTGGAAGTTGGGCTGTCAGCAAGTAATAGGCTAATGCTCCCACCGAATAAACGTCCACGCGGGGATCCGCCAGCCAAGGAGAATTGAGACGCTCGGGGGCCATAAACCGCGGCGTACCTACTACGACTTTGGTCTGCGAAGGATTGTGAGAAACCCCCGGTGCAAAGGCTTTTACCAGACCATAATCAAATAGCTTGACGAAATCTGGTTCTCCACCGCGATTGCAAACCATGATGTTTTGAGGTTTGATGTCGCGATGCACCACTCCCGCATGGTGCGCTTCAAACAATGCGCGGCACAACTGTCGCAAAATATAGATTGCGCGGCCCGGTTCCAACGGGCCAGTGTATTCGACCAACTGCCCCAAGTGGGCACCGTTGATGTACTCCATCGCATAATAGAAGACGCCGTCGCGGCTCCGCCCAAAATCATAGATAGCGATCGTGTTGGGGTGTGTTAGTTGACTGGCCAGTTGTACCTCTCGCTCAAACCGACTGATGACACTCAAGTCGTTCTCGCCTTTAGTCAACACTTTAATCGCCGACTGGCGACACAGCAGAGCGTGCTCGGCTAGATAGACGCGGCCCATACCTCCCTCTCCTAGCAACTCCTGGATTTGGTAGGGGCCGACCTCGCTCAGGCTATGCAAACGACGGCTGCGGTCGTTCCAAGCAGCCGCGAGAGCGAAGCCGACGAGAGCCAGCGAAAAAAGCCCTGTCAAGCCGAGGATGCCATTGCGAGTGGTCGTCGCAATCGAGAAAGCCTCGTCGTAGCTTTCTTCCAGTCCAACTCCAACTTCATGGTCGGGTAACCATCGCCAAGCTCCGACGACTTTCTGGCCAACGTAATTGCGATAGCCGTCGACAAACACCCCATTGTCGCCAGCAGCAACTTGCCGTGCCAACAGCGTTGGCAGCCAAGCGGCCGACGGTTCCGCGGGCGTTTGGCCTTTCAATAAATCGACACCGGGATCGCGCACAAGCGGTCGCTTTTTGTTCTTGGATCCAGTTTGGTCAAGTGCCAAGGGCAGGTCAGCCAAGCGTTCCGAGTAGCGACTGTTGGACAGCAAGGCACCGCGATCGCTGAGCAAATACATTTCGCCGCCCGACGAGTTGGACCAGCGCTGCAGCATGTCGGCATACTGTTCCTCCAGCCCGTAACCGCGAACCATCATGGCTGCAATGACCGAATCAGAATTGGAGCTGGCGATGGGAATCAAAATCGAAAGCGTCGGTGCGCTGATTTGCTCCAAACGAAAGCCTTCGGTTATCACTACACTTGAATTCGGTAGAAAAAGTTTGGCATTTCCCTTTAGCACAGGCGCGAGCATTCTTGTTCCGGTCGTAGTTGCCGGCTTTCCCAGCAGCTCCGGTTGGCTGAGCTGATTCCAGTCAACCAGCGTCAGCATGCGTCGATCCCATACCGCAAACTTGACCGGACGTTCGGCTAACAGCGCGAGTCGATCGGCCAAAGCGCGACAGCAGCTCGATTCTCGCAGTTTGCTCGGTAGGTTCGGATCTTCGGGAGAAAGTGATCGTATGGACTCAACCAATCGGTCGACTTCGTTGAGGATATCGGGGTGCTGTCCCCAGCTCATCGCTCGCCTGAGTTCTTGCTGCTCCCAAAGTCGAAATTCGCGAACGCGATAATCGATCGATTCGTTAAGTCTCTCTGCTACCGCAGTTTTGACTTTGTTGTATATCAGGCTGTTTGCCCAAAAGGCAATGACGAGCCCGAGCAGGAACAAAGGTGCCGCGCCAGCCAAACCCTTGAGCGGTCCCTCCATCCAACGCAACGACCGTGTATGGTAGGTCGTACTCAGTGTCGAACGCGTGCGAATCTTGGGGGTAGATGGCGGTGCGATCAGCGACTGCGCAGTGTGGTAACTCAACAGCGAACGCACTTCCTCGGCCAGCTCCGGCGAGTGGTTTTTGAGTTGAGCTAGCCGCTTGGCCTGCTCTTCTGCGCTCAACTCTAGTAGCTCGTTGAATAGCTCCTTGGCTCGTTGATAACGATCGTCGGTCAATTGCTGCCGTCCTCGCTATCAAACCACCGTCGGAGCCAGGCTTTGGCCATCGTCCAGTCTGCTTCGACGGTACGCTTGCTAACTTTTAAGTGCTCCGCAACCTCGGCAACCGACATACCAGCAAAAAATCGCATCTCTACGATACTCGCCTGGCGTTTGTCGAGTGCCTCGAGCTCGACGAGCGCTTCGTCGACAGCCAAAACATGATCGGAGTCTGCTGGCGTAATGGCTTCCCAATCGACGAGCACTTGACGCGCATGTTCGCCACCGCGTTTTTTACGTTTGCGGAACCGGGCTTGGTCGACCAATGCTCTGCGCATCGTCGTGGCTGCAAGCGCAAAAAAATGCGTCCGCGACATTTCTTGATTTTGCTCGGCCGGTAAACGCATGTACAGCTCGTGGATCAAGACGGTAGGCGACATGGATACCGTATTCTGTTCGTTTCGTAGATACGATGAAGCCATGCGATGCAGGTCCGCATACATGGATTCAATCCACTTCGCCGAATCGCTGGCCAGCGGCGGGGTATCGGGCGGTGATGGTGAGGAAAGCGATTCCGCTGTCGTTGGCGGCGGCGTAACTCTCGGCCTGGGCGTGTTGGGCTCTGAATTCATTGGATTTCCCGGGCAGCGATTATAAATTGCGGCAACGCAATTTTTTTCACAAAGTACTACGGATTGTACGGACTGCCGACGCTTACATACATTGCTACCCCAATTTTTCCTTGCGAATTTCTCTCAGCAAGACCATTATCGCTCTACGTAGAGGTCTCGGAAGTGAACCTAATAGTATTCGATTCTCAGCTCGAAGCATGCTTTGTTTGGCAGGAAATGGCATCTGTCCAAGGGCTTACCTTTTCGAGTTTCCAGGATGCCGCACAGCTCAAAGAACAAGTGGACATTGCCAATATCCTGGTCATCGACCAATCCGTGTTGCCAACAGGATTTTTATCAACCGTCGCAGATTTGTGCAAACGTAGGCCGACGACGCAGGTAATTGCGACTGGGGGCTCGCTTCGTATTGCCGATGTCGTCGAATTGATGCAGGCCGGAGCCAGCAGTTTATACGAAAAGCCACTAGAAGAGCGGCTAATTGCATCGGACTTGCCAACTATTATCGAACATGCCAAGCGACGTGAGGCGGAGTGCGAGGAGTTCGAACGATTGGACCGCTTGTTTTCCGGGCTCACGGTGCGAGAAAAAGATGTGCTAAACAATATACTCAGCGGTACATCCAACAAAGAAACTGCCAAGTTGCTGAGCGTAAGCGTCCGGACCGTCGAATCGCGGCGGGCGAAGGTATACCGCAAACTTGAAGCCGAAAATTTGGCTGACCTAGTGCGTAGGGTAGACCGACTGGAGCAATTGCAGCATCAATTTGGCTCGCATCGGGCGCAGCCCCAGATTCCATCAGCCCTCCCACACAGGAACCGTCCGCCGCATTTCCCGAGCCCGATGACATCCCGCAAGTTCATCGGTTGTTAGCGTAAGCTTGACCCGTTAGGCGTCACCGGCTATAGTGCTACCACTGAGTATGTTTCTTTGCGGCAATAGCTTTAAGGTTCATGAAGTGGGTCGACGCAAATCTTTAAACAATGGTCTCCTCCTCCTCGCTAATTGCGAGTGTTAGGGGACGATCTACTCAGATCCAAAACAATCCAAACCCCGAAGCTCGCTGTTGAGCCTCGGGGTTTTTTCGTAAGTGAACCTGGGGTTGATCGGCGGGCGAACCTAACTTCAAAGGAAGAATCAAATGAGTAGCGAACACGCTGTCCGTCGAATTCGAATTTTTGACACGACGCTGCGCGATGGGGAGCAGTCGCCCGGAGCAAGTATGAATCATGCAGAGAAACTCGAAGTGGCTTCGGCGCTGGTCGATCTAGGGGTCGATATCATCGAAGCGGGGTTCCCCATTGCCTCACCGGGAGATTTCGAAGCTGTTCGCGAGATTGCCAACATGGTGCGGGGGGCCACCGTATGCGGTTTGGCACGATGTAATACGGCGGATATCGAACGCGCCTGGCAGGCACTCAAGGGAGCCCAAAGTCCTCGTATTCACGTTTTTCTCGCGACCAGTGCAATTCATCGTGAATTCAAACTGCGCATGACTCAAGATGAAATTATCCAGCGCGCAGTGCAAGGAGTCGAACTTGCCGCTCGGTTCTGCGATGACATCGAGTTCTCTCCTGAAGATGCCGCCCGCACCGAACACGATTTTCTGTGTCGTGTTGTGGAAGCCGCTATTGATGCAGGTGCTACGACGATCAATATTCCCGATACGGTGGGCTACACGACTCCCGCCGAGATGTTCGATCGCATCCAGTTGCTGGTCAACCGAGTACCCAATATGGATCGCGCCATCTTGAGCACGCATTGCCACGACGATTTGGGGTTGGCGGTTGCCAATTCCCTGGCTGCCGTGCAGGCGGGCTGTGGTCAAATCGAATGTACGATCAACGGGATCGGAGAACGCGCCGGGAATTGCGCGCTCGAAGAAATCGTAATGGCACTTAAAACTCGCGAAGAACTGTATGGCTGCACGACGGGTATTCGCACTCAACGGCTTGTACCAACCAGTCGCCTGATTAGCAAAATTACGGGCTTGGAAGTGCAGCGCAACAAATCGGTCGTTGGTCGCAATGCATTCGCCCACGAATCGGGCATTCACCAAGATGGCATGCTCAAAGAACCAACGACTTATGAAATCATGCGCCCCGAGGACGTCGGCTTTTCGAAGACTGATTTGGTATTGGGCAAGCATAGTGGACGAGCTGCACTGGCGGATCGTGCGCGGGCACTGGGCTATAGCATTACTGCAGAACAATTGCAGACCGTGTTCGAAAAATTTAAGGTTTTGGCCGATAAGAAAAAGGAACTGTACGATGGCGACATCGTGGCTTTAATTCAGCACGAGATCTCCGGTCAGGTCGACGCCGCTTGGACATTGGTACGGTTTGACGTGACGAGCGGTACTAATCGGCAGCCCAAAGTTTGCCTTACGTTGTCCCATGACTCGCAAGAGTTCTCGACCGAGGTAGAGCAGGGGGACGGCCCCATCGATGCGGCTTTCTGGGCCGTCGAGAATCTCACTGGACTAAAGATTGTCTGCAAGGACTATCGAGTTCGCAGCGCGACTCTTGGGCGCGACGCCCTCGGTGAAGTGCAGCTAGAAATTGAGCACAATGGGCAAGTTTATAAGGGAGTCGGCGTGTCGACCGACACAGTAGAAGCCACCATCCTGGCAATGCTCAATGCTATCAATCGCATCAGCTCTTTGAAAGGTTCCCAATAGCAGACCTTGGCTACAGTAGCTTCGCCACGGATTCGTGATCAAAATTGAGATTGGTGGAGACTGACTGCACATCGTCGTGATCCTCGAGGGCTTCGAGGAGTTTTAGGACGGTGGGCGCCAGATCGCTATCGACATCCACGGTTGTTTGAGGGATGCGCGTCACCTCATTCACATCCATAGCGATGCCTGCCGCGTCGAAGGCGGCGGCAAGTTGGGAAAGCGTTTCGGGGGCGGTGATGATTTCAATGCGGTTGTCGCTGGTGTCTACATCCTGCGCGTCATTTTCGAGGGCGATTTCAATGATTTGCTCTTCGCTTTTGCCTTGCAGGGAGACGGCAATGATGCCTTTCCGCTCGAAGATATACGCTACGCAACCTGTGCCGCCCAATGCTCCGCCATGAACGTCAAATATCTTCCGAATTTCGGGAGCTGTTCGATTGCGATTGTCGGTCATGATATCGCACATGATCGCCACACCCCCGGGACCGTAGCCCTCGTATAGTGTTTCCTCCACATTGCCGCCATCGAGTTCGCCGGTGCCGCATTTGATAGCGCGTTCGATATTGTCCTTGGGAAGGCTGAGCGACTTGGCTTCCAAGATCGCCGTCCGCAGGCGGATATTGGCATCTGGATCGCCGCCACCGAGCTTGGCGGCCACGATAATGGCTTTCGAAAGCTTTGACCAGAGTTTGCTGCGCTTGCTATCGACAAGTGCTTTTTTGTGTTTGATGCCCGCCCAGTGCGAATGTCCAGCCATAGCCGTCTACCGAAATAATCTTTTCAATTTAACACGAAATGGGATGTTGGAGCGGGGAATGAACTAGCGTGGTTTGCGTTTGGTTGACTTTTTGGGGGGAGCGCTTTTGACTGGCTTTTTGGTTGGTTTCTTGGCGGCAGGGGACTTCTTGGCGGCGGCTGGCTTGGCCGTTGATTTGGGCGCGGCGGGTTTTTTGGTTTTTGCAGCTGGAGCGGGTGTGGGCTTGGCCGTTTGGGCTTTCTTGGCCGGCGCGGTGGTGGGCGGCTTTTCAGCTTTTTTCGTTGGCTCGACGGCTCCCGCTTCCTTCATGATCAGCTTGGTTTGTTTCGCCTGCGGTGCAGCCGCGTAGGCCACGGCCAACTGATGCAGGCACGATGCAAAGGCGGCTCCTTTCGTTTTGGCCACGGTACGTTCAAGACCCGGAGCTTGGCCTTTATCCGCCTCGGAACTGGTCACAATTTCCGTGGCTTCCAGGACTCGCATTATTGAGTTGCTAACTGGAATCGAGTGCCCGCCGAGTGCATTTTGAGTCAGATAGCCAAGTACGAACTTGGTCATGCCAGCCAGTTTTTCAAGTTCCTGGACTGCTTTGCCCTGATTCATTTTGATCATATCGTCGATGTCGAAACTGTAGCGAGTCTCGAACAGCGATTGAAGGCATTTTTTGATGCGGAGGGCTGCAGCAGCGGGGTCTGGTAAATTGTGGAGGGTTTCGCAAAGTTCGCTGACCGTGGTCACGCGAACTTCGTTCCAATCGAAGAACGACTCTTGCAATCGATGGAAAGCCTCATCGGCAGCCTCGTACGGGACGTCTTCGAGGCAACATGCATAGATCAAATGCTCGAGCACTGATCGGTCGTCCGGCGTGGGAACTGGTGTAAAGTGCTTTGTGACGACCTTATGCAATAATTGAATACGATCGGCGCGATTCTTTGTGCTCATATTCGTGCTTGAGGGTTGATGAATGCAGAGTGGTTATTCGGAAATGGAATCGGTCGAACTTGAGTCGGGCGGGGGCCCGCTGGGTGTTTCGGTTGGTTCACCTTGAAGCTCGAGTGCCGTTTGGCGGCGCTCTTGTTCCAGTTCGTACAGAATTCTCGCCATCTCGAGACTTTTCTTGACACCGTCGTCGATTTCAAAAGTCAGTCGCGGTGTATAGCGCGTATCGATGCGTTTGGCAATTTTTGACTGCAGAAAACCTGCCGACCGATTGAGTCCATTGACACACAAATGTTGTTGGCCCTCTGTCCCCATAACGCTGACAAGAACCTTTGCGGTCCGCATGTCCGGGGCAACTTCGACACCAGTGACGGTAACGTTCTTCACGCGTGGGTCGCGGAGCTCGGTTAGGATTGCCATGCTGACGACCTCTCGGATGGCCTCAGCGGCTTTCAACAGTCGGCGGCTAGTCATGGGTTTACCTGGTCGCGAGTGATTAGCTGCGAGCTCTGTGCAAGAACGGAATAGACCTTGGCTGGGAAAAACATGGTTGTTGGTAAACTCTGCTTTCCCAGTGCGGAAGGCCGTGCCGAACAGAGCCAACGTGGGTTTGGAATCTTATTCAAGCTTTCGGGCAACTTCCTCGACGCGATACGCTTCTAGTACGTCATCCTGTTTCAAGTCGTTAAAACCCGCCAGTCGAATACCGCACTCCATGCCACGCGGCACCTCTTTGACGTCATCTTTATGACGTTTGAGCGAATCGAGTGCATAATCGCCGATGGTTCTTCCATCTCGATTCACGCGAATTCGGCAGCCTCGCTCGATCGCACCTTGTGCCACATAGCAGCCTGCCACAGCTCCAACGCGGGAGATGGTGAAGACCGTTTTTACCAACGCGCGACCCAGTTCGATGATTCTTTCTTCAGGGCGGAGTCGGCCTTCGACGATGGCTTTGATGTCCTCAGCCAATTTGTAAATGATGTCGTAGCGACGGATTTCGACGTTTCGATCGTCAGCCAGCGATCTGGCATTTTCGTCGGGGATAACGTTAAATCCGACGACGACCGCTTGCGAGGCGCTTGCCAAGGTTACGTCGGCTACTGTAATTCCGCCAACGCTCTTCTGCAAAATGCGAATGTCGACTTCCGGATGGTCGATCTTGGAGAGTTCCTTTTCGATAGCTTCCAAACTACCGCGAACGTCGGCCCGGATGATCAAGTTGAGCTCGACCATATCCTCGACTTTTCCAAGCTTGCCCGATTGGAGCAGGTCTTGGAATGTTTCGAAGGATACTTTGGGTGATGTACCGGAAAGCGACTGAGCGCGCGATTTGTCAGAACGCGATTCTGCCAGCTCGCGAGCTTGGGCGATGTTCTCTAGCACATAGAAGCGATCCCCTGCACCGGGAGCGACATCGAGACCCGTGATGTTGACCGGCATTGTGGGACCGGCGCTCTTCATTTGAATCGAAGGATTGAGCGTGTCGTACATGGCTTTAACGCGGCCGTAACTGCTGCCGCAAAGCACGATATCGCCTGGCTTGAGCGTACCATTCTGCACGATAACTTTGGCGATCACACCTTTGTCGGCCGCTTGCTCGGCTTCCAAGCAAACTCCGTCTGCGGGACGCATTGGGTTGGCTTTGTAATCGTGCAATTCGGCAACCGTCAGCAGCGTTTCGAGCAACTCGTCCATACCCTGGCCGGTGATTGCACTGGTGCGCACTACTTCCACATCGCCACCCCACTCGCTGGGCGTCAATCCGTGCTCGGTCATTTGAGTGAGGATGCGGTTTTCGTCGACGCCCGGCAAATCGATCTTGTTCAAAGCGACAACGATGGGCACCTCAGCAGCTTTGGCGTGACTAATGGCTTCTTCTGTTTGCGGCATGATGCCGTCGTCAGCCGCAATTACCAGCACGGCGATGTCGGTGACATTGGCACCGCGAGCTCGCATTTCCGTAAAGGCTTCGTGGCCTGGTGTGTCCACAAACGAAATGATGCGTCCATCCTTCTCGACTTGATAGGCGCGAATGCACTGCGTAATACCGCCAGCTTCACCGGTGACAATGCGGGTGCCTATCAAATAATCCAGCAAGGACGTCTTGCCGTGATCGACGTGACCGAGGAAGGTGACAATGGGTGGACGGCTGACCAATTGTTCATCGGAATCGACCAATTGATCGATAGTATCGATGATGCCCTCTTCGAGCGATTGCGGATACTTGAACTCGAGTTCGATGCCCAATTCAGCAGCGAGCATTTCGGCCAACTCGGGAGCCACGTTTGCATTGATGGTTAACGCCTGTCCCATTTGCATCAATGCCCCCAGCACTCGACCTGCCGGAACTCCCGCTGCTTCGGAGAAGCTGCGGACGTTGCAGGGAAGTTCTAGGACTGCGTTGTCCTTGCGTGGGGCAGCGGTGTTGGTGCCTTTGCGAACCAGCCGTCGCGAGCCTCTTTGCGGACGAGCAAATTCATCGACTCCCTCAACGGTGGAGCGGCTACGTTTCTTGCGTTCCGCGCGAGCAGCAGCAATCCCGGAGCTGCCTTTTTTTCCGCGGACTCCGCCTTCTTCTTCGTCATCGCCACGGTAGCGACCCTTGGCTTTATCTGCGGCTGCTTTAAAGTTCTTTAGGCCACCTGGTGCTGCTGGGGCGGCGCCTGGCTGTGCAGCCTGACTCGAAGACTTGCCGCCGCCTTTGCCTCGGCCCGACTCCGTCTTTTCTTGTTGTTGGGCTTCCATTTCCTGCAGCGGTGCCTTCATGCCCTGTTTTTGGCCGCTGATGTCGTCCTTGGTAAAGCGGATTTCGGGCCGCTGGGGAGCCGGTTCGTTGGATTTCGGCGCCGGTACTGGCGACGGACTACCCTTGGGCAGCCTGGCCAAATTAATCACCGGTTCGCGTCGTTGTGCCGGTTGCTTGCGGCGCTCGTCGCCACCTTCGGCCTTCTTGGTTTCGCTGCGGCGGGCATCCAGTACGCGGACGCGGCCAGAACCCACGGGAATGGGTGTGTAATCGTCGCGCGTCAGCTTCTTTGGTGGTTCGGCCGCCGGCAATTCAACTGGTGTAACCGGAGGTGGCGCCTGGGCGGCTGGCTTGGCTGCTGATTCCTCGGCCACTTGACTAGCTGCTACACTACTGGCCGCTGCTTGGCCAGTGACCATTTGACCCGCAGCCTGCGCGGCGACTTCGGGAGCCGTACGCGATGGGGGCGCAGTCTTAGTGCTGGCTCGACCAACCAGGTTCGGAATTGGTCCAGTACGTCGGGCAGGTAGTGGCCCTGCGACAGGCGGAGGCGGAGCTGCTACAGCAGCACCGCTGGACGAAGCCGGTGCATCGCTGCGCTGCGTTTCGCCGCCCTTGAGATATTTCTCGATGCGATCAACTTCGTCATCTTCCAAGCTAGCTAGAGCGGAACCCTTGTTTTGGATTCCAATTTTGGTGCAAAGATCAACTAGTTCTTTGCTGTCCATCGCTAGCTCTTTGGCTAATGCGTAGATGCGTTTCGGCACGTGCGGTTGTTCCTGCGGAATCAAAAATAGGTCATCAAATTACAAACGCCGAATCTTGGCGCTGTGCTCTGACACGACCACTTTTTGCACGTGGATGTGTCATCTACATATGCGACTCCCTATGTGTGGGAGTCGGTCGGCTCGGCAACCTGACCGCAACGCGTGTTGCAATCAACCGAACATTTCCGACAGGAGAGTTAATTCCGATCGGCAACATTGGTCTGGTCCATAGTTTCCTCTGGAGCACTAGCAGCAGGGGAAACCTGCCCAGTTGTTGATTCGTCTGCTATATCATCTGCAGCAATATCATCTGCAGCTAAATCCACTATCGCTTCATCTTCTGAATCATCCTGATTTTCTGCGGAAACCTCGCGTGCCTCCATTTCTGGAGCGGACATTACCGCAGTGTCACTAGGGGCTTCCACCGCCCCATCGGTCTCTTCTGTTAACTCGGCTTTCGGCTGTGATTCTTTTGATTGGGCTTCTTTGGATGGGGAATTCTGCGGCGCGGAGGCTTGAGCCATGGCCAATTCCCGTTTCAACTTCTTTTGTTCGTCGGCTACTTTCTCGGCCGCCAATGCGCGCTCGTCGGCCTGTTCGACGATGGCATCCACTTGTTCAGCGGTCATGCCACCCATTTCCATTAGAGCGTCGGGCTCAATCACGGAAAGATCATCGTACGACAAATAGCCCTGTTCCACTAGCCTTTGCGCCAAATCGTCGGTCATTCCGTCCAGTTCCATGAAAGCGGTGACAGCTCGATCGATCTGTTCTTCGAGCTCGCCTGCCGTCATGATTTCGATATCCCACCCAACTAGCTTACTCGCCAGACGGACGTTTTGACCGTATTTGCCAATCGCTTGCGACAACTGGTCGTCTTTCACCAGTACAATGGCCCGCCCGATCATGTCGCACAGCAAGACCTGTTCTACTTCGGCGGGTTGCAGCGAACTCGGGATAAGCGTTTCGGGGTCATCCGTCCAGCGAACGATGTCAATTCTTTCGCCAGCCAATTCGCTGGTGATATTCTTAATGCGGTTTCCGCGTACTCCGACACACGCGCCGACGCAGTCGACACGCTGGTCGGAACTGCTCACGGCTACCTTGCTGCGATGCCCGGGCTCGCGGCTAATGGCCCTGATTTCGATAACGCCGTCGGCAATTTCAGGGATTTCCTGTTCGAACAGACGTTGGACTAGTTGTGGTTTGGTGCGGCTCAGAATCACCTTGACGCGATTTCCGGCAGCTTTGACTTCGTACACCACCGCGCGAATGCGGTCGCCGTTGTGATAGGATTCGCCAGCAATTTGTTCGCCGCGCGGCAAAATAGCTTCCATATTGCCGAGCTGAACCGTTGTCACGCCTCGCTCGCTGCGCTGTACTGTTCCTGTTACCAGTTGTCCAACCTGATCGTGGAACTCGTCTAGTAACGAATCGCGCTCGGCTTCTTTAATCTTCTGAATGATGACTTGCTTGGCTGTTTGCGCGCCGATTCGACCAATTTCGGCTTGATCCAATTCGGTGCCATTGCAGGAGGCCGTAACATTCCCGGATGCACGATCGATACTGACTGCTATCTCCGCCTCCTCGCCGCGCTGCTTTCGAATGGCAGTTTGTAATGCGGATTCGATGGCAGAAAATACGAGCTCGCTATCGATGTTTTTCTCGCGATGAAGCGAGTCGACGAGCCTAAGAAGTTCGGATGGATTCATGCTTTGTGATTCGGTTGGCGGTGCTACTGCACAAGGTATGATCGCACAGAAAACGATTGCAGAAGCTCCTTCGGCCGGATGTCCCAGGACCGACAGGGGCTCAGTGAGAGCGCCAGCAAGGCGTTGTGCAATCGAGCGGACCACGAACGTGAGCGCCAGCCAAATGCATCGGTGGAATCGGCCGAAAAAACCTACCACAACCTACGTAAGTTCAATCAGTGATCGGTAAATCGTATATTTCCAATCGCTTAATGTCAACGCAAGGTTTCCTACATCCAGCTCCCAGCAGCCCATGTTTCCAGCTTGAACTAGGTTTTTCCAACTGCTCTTTAATAAAAACAAGTTCTTTTAGTGGCGTCAACAGAATCGGCGGCCGCGAAAACCGGTCACGCCGCTGCTACTACAATCGAAGCGGCCTGTCCCTGCAAGGTAAAGCTGTTGTGGATGACGGCCCTGCCTGCACTTTGTCCAGCTGCAGCCGGTGTCCAGGTTGCGTAGCTGGCAGGCGATGTTAGATTCCGAATCGGAAAAAGTCGGTCATTTTCCAGGGCAAGTAAGCTACATATCAGTTCTACCGCCCCGCTGCCAGCGCCCAAGTTCCCAAAATAGCTCTTGCCAGCAACGACCGGAATGGAGGGCGAGTCGACCAGGAAGTCAGCAATTGCCTGGCCCTCGGACGCATCGGCTGAGGGGCTCCCCAGGCCATGGGCATGCAAATGCCAGTGCTCTGGTAAACTCTCACCTGCCGAGGCCCTAGCCGCCTTCAGGGACAATGTGACGGATTCCCGTAAGAAATCTCGCCCAGTCGATGGGCCCACCATGGCAGATCCGTAGCCAATGATTTCTCCCCAAATCTTTGCGCCGCGAGCTGCCGCGACCTCGAATGACTCAAGCAGGAAGGCACCGGCTCCTTCACCCACTACCATTCCGTCGCTCGAGGCGTCAAAAGGTCTGGACATTTCAGCCGGATCGCTCCGTTCGCTGGCTAAATTCTCAATAAGGCTCACATGCGCCGTGCGCAGTGGATGTATGCGGCTGCCGGTTGCTCCGACTAACATTACGTCGGCAGCACCACGTTGAATAATAGACGCCGCTTCAGCCAACGCTAAATTCGTACTGGCTTCGCGGACCGTGATGGAATTGTTGGGCCCGCGAAAATCGTTGTAAATCGACACGTGGCTATTGGGCATGTTGGGCAGATATTTCAGCAGCCATAACGGATTGACTTTGCCCAGTCCTTTCGTGGGCCAGTCGGCTACATCAAACTTACCGCCAGATTGACTCCGCGCATTGCGCACGCCATCGGCATACTCTTCCGGCCGGGTCAAAATATAGTCGCAACCAAACAAGCAACCGCAGCGCTCCGGGTCGCGGTCTGGACCAATTCCACTGTGCGCAAGCGCCTTTTGCGCCGCAGCGACCCCCATTTCAATTTCCCGGCACATGACCTTCATGTTCTTCTTGATCGCCCGCTGCAGCTGTTTGTCGAGGTCTCCATAATCCTCGATAGCGCCCGTAAACGAGGCTACTTCGCCACCCGATCGAAATCTCAAGGAGGCAGTGGGAAGATTCTGAATTAGGGATATACCCGATTTTTCTTCAGTCAGGTTTTTCCAAAGCACGTCCAAGTCCGAGCCCATTGGACTAACGAGACCCAGGCCAGTGATTGCGACGCGCTTGCGGCTAGTTGAAGACATGAAAATATGAAGCTGCTGCTGAGGAAATCGCTAGTTAAAGAGTCCAGTTTCCTCGACCAGGCCTGAATTGGCAAGCGAGCTTGCGTCTGTCTGGGAATTGAACTTGGATTGAGAAATACTGATGAAAAATAAAAAAGCTCCTCGAAGAGTGAAACTTTTTCAAGGCTCGTGCGTTGGATTTGTTCACAACTGGCAAGTTCACGCAAAAATCGTCAAGGAGCAAACGCGATGCGGAAGTCATTCTGAATGCAGATTCTCGACTGGATTGTAGTCCAGTCGTGAGTACTCAGCTGAACCCGTAACGCCTTCCCGCTAATGCATTCGAGCAATTCAGATGACATGTCATGGAAGCATTCTTCCCTACGGAGAATCTTGGTTGGTGTAAAATAGTGGTTGATCCATGCAACGAATTTTGCGTGGAAACTTCACTAATAGGTTCGCGAATATGTCAATCCAAAGTACAGCAAAACTAACCGGCTTGGAATTTGACACCATGGTCCAGAGAGGTGCGTTCGATTTCGTTGAGCCAAAGAAAGTCGAGCTCTTGAGAGGAGAACTGCGATTCATGAATCCCGCTGGCCCGCTTCACGATGATTTGATCGACTTTTTAACTCGCTGGTCGACCGATTCGACTCGAAATGGTGAGGCCAACATTCGAGTTCAGTGTGGGTTTATTTGTGATGACAATCGTCCCGAGCCCGATATCCTGTGGCTCAAGCCTCGGCGCTATGGCAAGGTCAAGCCAACTTCCCAAGACGTGCTGTTGTTGATCGAAGTTGCTGATAGCAGCTTGAGCGGCGATTTGAACGAGAAAGCCGAAATCTATGCCGAGGCAGGCGTGAGGGAATACTGGGTTGTCGACATTCAGACAGCCAGAATCCACGCGCTACGCAATTGTGATGGCAAAACATACCGCTCGATCTCGATCATCGTTCCGCCAACTCCTGTGTCTCCGCTCTGCTTTCCCAACGCTCTGCTCAACACTCAGCTGTTGTTCGAAGTCGTTTAACCCGTCAAGCAGTGCGGCCAAGTCGATCGCTCTTTCAACAAAATCAAGCGTCTTCCTTTTGGCACGAATTGGACTTTGGGTAATAGCGACATTCAGGTTAATAGCGACCACGGCTTAGCGGGCTGGTGGGCTGGGCTGTATTGGTGGGGCTGCCACCCGAAGTTGGTATGCGCCCCGCCGCATCTCCACGATATTCGATAACCAGCAGTGCATCTGCTCGGTCGCCGCCCGGCGAAAGTATGCGATCAAGTCCCAGCAGACTGGTTCCTTGACCAAGCAGACTGCCGTTGGGCGAGCCCATCGGCGCGGCAACCACTCCGCAGCTCAGGAGCAGCACCTGGTCGGCCGGCCAGCGGAATCTCTCATGCAGTCGCCAACTGGCGACCTGAGGTACATTGATTTGCGCCGTATAGTTTTGGCCAGCTTGCAAAGGTAAGTCCAAATTCACGTTGGCTAACCGCTCGACTTGATCGATGTTGCACTTTACCACCAAATCAACCATCTGCTTGTCAACACTCAAGAGTGGACTTAGTTGCAAACGATACCCCTCTTTGATTTCTCCCGTCGATGGCATGTAGGGAGGCCAAGCTCCCGGGGCGGGTTTGAAATCCTCGATGAAGTTGCGGCCTCTCAATTGTTCCAGCACCTGGGATTGTCCGTTGTGCACGACCAGATCTACCGAGCTCAGCTCTTTGAAGTCGGTCCGGCCGCGGAGCATCGCTAACAGAATCGCTGTGTTCTCTTTGCTCACCAAATAGGCTTGAACACCTGGCGACTGAGCCTGCACACTGCGCATCAAAGCGTGCGCGCGAGTGCGCCAATTCGGATTGCCCACGGCCATTAAACGCAGGCCGTACAGCTGTGGTGAGGTGGTGCCATTGACGAAGCGTTCGTAGACATCGCGAACAATTTGATGCATGGACTGATTGTGGTAGACCCTTAGTTTTTCGCGGTCCGCGTTGACGAAACCAAACGGGTCGGTAAACCAAGGGTCGGTGCCCGTCTCCCGCAAGATCCAATCAACGATGGCCTGCTGAGGTCGGTCCACCTTACTCAATTCACGCGTGTAGGGGCGCAGATCATATTCTTCCCAGTACTGCCCAGCATCCGTCGGTAGGGCCGGTGCACCGCCGGTTTTTCGGGATTGCAGAGGAGAACTGGGGGCGGCCGCTGCCGGACTCGAGTTTGCTGCATTGGCGGCGTTTTCCAAGCTGGGGATGGTGGTGGATTGGCCGCTAGCCGCATTCGTAATCGCAAAAGACACCGCGGTGCAGCTCAATCCAATGAACTGGAGCGTCCTGAAAAGTTGACTAGTCTGGGTTTTCATCTCGCGAGATTCCGTGACCGCACCTTAGGCAAGTTGTTTTACTCTCCGCGGTATACGGTATTTTTGCGTTCCACGCCTAGTCCAAAGTGATTGCCTGCAAATTGAGTACTGCTGGCAAAAATCCTTGACGGATGCGTCGATTTCTGGAAACTAGACCTTGCGAAATCCCCAGCATGTTGAGGTAGCAGCAGATCCTAAGTCGAACTTGGCAGAACCGTCTTGGCAGCACGGTTCTGTTAAAATGGTCATGACAGAATGGTGCAGATAAATGTCAGCAGATTTCACTTTGGCAAACTCGTCTGGGGACACCTCCACCTCGGGGGCTGCTGTTGCCAGGGGAAAACTCTTGCTTTCGATTCTCTCGCAACGGGCTGCCGCCGCCCGCGCGGAGGCGCATGTTGCCGAATTGCGTTTGCTGCTCTCCGAAGCGCAAGACGGTGATTCTCAGCGACTCGAGCAGTGGTTGCAGAGCCATGAAACCAACGAACTTCAGGGCGTTAGCGCGGCGGATTGCAAAGCCGAAGCGTCGGAGTTAATCGACACTCCCGCGCTCCGAGACTCGCTTCACGGGGCTGGACTCACGCCTGCCGCGATTGCGCCAGAGCATGTTCCGCAGGTGGTCAGCCCAGATGGCTGGAAAGATTTTCTACCCGGAGTCCAAGACCGTTTGAGGCGTCGCGCGGAACTGTTGGCTTCAGGCAAGTCTGGCTTGGATGCCAGTGTCTGGCTGGTGTCGACCGAGCAAGCGCTGCGCGTGGATGCGGAGCATGCACGCGTGTCGGGCAATGCGGCGCTGGCTGCACCTAGAAGAAATTCACCGGCTCAAACTGCCTCAAGCATGAGGGGCGTGCAGTTAAAGGGTTCATCGAAGAAATTATCGGAGAAGAGGACAGTTCAAGCAGTCGACGCGAAGAGGCTCAAAGTATTGGCCGAGCGTTTCAGCGAACAGCAGCTCCAGGAAAAAGAATCGCAGCAAAAAAAACAGGCGTTGTTTTCGCGAATGGGGGGAGTTGTCGCCAGTGTAGTAGCTCATGTGCTGCTCGTATTGTTCCTGGCGCTTTTTACCCTCCGCCTGCCAGCCCCCCCAGCGAGCTTGGCGTTTGAGGCGACAGCTTCCGAAGTGACCACGGAAATGCTTGAAATTACCGAACCGGCTGAGGTTAGCGCACCTGAGGCCCAAGAGAACAGCGACGTTGTGGAGACGTTTGACGTATCCGAAAACTTTAGCGAATTGACGACGATGGCGAGCAGCGAGTTAGTTGAAGTGGCAAATACTGCTGCCAATTCGCTGGCAAACGCTGCTCTAGCCACCGCATCTGGTGCGCCAGGTCCCATGAACACCAATGCCAGTTTTTTTGGTGCGGCTGCCAGCGGTAATTGCTTCTGCTATGTTATCGATGGGTCGGGCAGCATGCGGAATGGCCCCTGGGACGCAGCTAAGGCGGAACTGCTAAAGTCGTTGGCCAGTCTCAAAGAAAAGCAACGGTTCTACATAATCTTTTTCAACCGAGAGCTGAGCGCAATAACGCTTCCAAACGCACGGGAGCCTGCGCCACGAGCCCTGTATGCTACCCAAGAGAATCTAGAGCATGCTCGGCGTTGGATAGATACGCTGCGAATCGATATCGGCGCACCTCCCAATGATGCATTGAAACTGGCGATCGAGAAAGAGCCGGATGCAATTTACCTGCTGACCGATGGGGTAACGAACGTGGACGTCGCGAAGTTTCTCAGGTCCGAAAACCGCGTCGATGACATTGTTTCCGGCGAGCAGGTACGTGTGCCAATCCATACCATCGCATTCTATTCGCTCGATGGTCAGCAGCTGTTAAAACAAATCGCCAACGAAAACCGCGGGCAGTTTATCTATGTTCCCGATCCGCGAAAAAGGTAGGTCTTTGCTGGACAGCGTGAGTCGGACCCGTATGGCGCTCCGTGAACGGTTCTCAAAATTGTTTGCCGAAAACATTGGTTCGGCTGTATACTTATCAGACGTCAACAACTCCGGCGCTTTAGCAACTTGGACGCTTGTTCGCAAAACCGTTTTGGCTGTTCTGGCCAGGACAACGTGACAAGCGATTGCCAAAATCGTCCCAAGGGGACGTCAGAGTTAAGTCGCTGCTGCCGTCCCTGGCTGAGCGAGCTCGTCTTCCTTCATTTCCACAGCCTCTCATAAGCCAGTGATGATGCCAAGCGCCAATCACGAGGAATTGCATTCCAGCGAACCACTGGCAAAGCCGATAGGGCATATTGCAGGAAACACCGTGGCATTCTTGAGTAGCCTGGTGTTCCATGTCAGCCTGATGTTGCTGCTGGCTTGCTGGGTCTATTCAGCGGGCAAGCCCAGCCGCGGGCTTCTGCTCAATGCAAACATCGGCCAATCCGACAGCGTTGCGCTGGATATGGTGCAGACCTTCGAAATTGAGCCGCAGCAGAATCTGCCGCAGCAGCAGACTAGTTCCCCAGAGTTTTCGATGAAAATCGAAGTCGATCATCTGTTGGAGCCGCCCACGGATGTGGCCGGACCGACGTTGAGCACGACGCTGGCATCGATTTCAGTCGGCGATGTGAGCGACAATCTAAATCTGCAGGGACGCGGGCGCGGCGCTAGCTTTTTCGGTTCGTACGCGCATGGCGATCGCTTTGTGTATGTGCTGGATAGTTCCCGCAGCATGAAGGGAGACCGCTGGACCTACGCTTGCAATCAATTGATCGACAGCCTCAACGGACTCAAGCCAGGGCAGGAGTTTTTCGTTATTTGTTTTGATATGGAGACAACATTCCTCTTCAATTCAAAACCAGACCGCATCAGATTTTCAACCATGGATACTGCGGTTGTACCGCGGGTGCGCAATTGGTTGAAATCGCGAACCTTGGGGCGAGCGACTATGCCTGCGGAAGCTTTGCATTTTGCGCTGTCGATGAATCCGGATGCGATTTTTCTTTTGTCCGATGGGGAGCTCCAGGACGAGTCGTTGCTCATGCTGCGCATGTTGAATGGCAAGCAGATGAGCCGACAGATACCCATTCACACCGTTCACTTGTTCAGCGAAGAGGGACGGTTCACGCTGCAACAAATCGCCAGAGAAAACGGTGGCAGCTTCACGCCGGTGCAAAGTCGCTGACCGGGAAATTGCTTTGCTCCGTCAAGAAATCTTTCATGGTTCGAGCTGGATTGCACGCGTCATGCCTACGACTTGCCACCGCGTCGCCATCGAACTAGTTGGGGACTTCGTGGACGACCAGGAGATTGTGCGTGTTATTGAGAATACCCGTACCGGTTACAAACACCACGCGATCGTCGACTTCCAAAATTCCCTCTTGTTTACCCCAGTTGGTAACTTCGTCGATTAGGCCTTGGGGATCATCAATGTTCGTAATGAGGTGCGGCACGATGCCCCAGAACAAGCACATGCGTCGCAGAGTCGCGGCATTGTTGCTGACACCGAGAGTTGCCACATAATTTCGTTGCTTGGACTTTACCCAGGCTGTGCCGCCGGTCCTGCTCGCCACGACAACCAGCTTCGCGTTGATGGACTCGGCAATACTAGCCGCACCGTAGGTTACGGCCGAAGTGACAGGATGCACGCGGTCGGATTTTTTCATTCTAGCGGGCGGTGGCATGTCCCGCAGGAGTTTTTCTGTATGGACCATGATCCGGTCCATGGTATCGACTGCTTCTATTGGAAATTTGCCAATGGCTGTCTCGCCGCTCAGCATGCAAGCATCGGCGCCATCCAGGATCGCGTTGGCTACGTCGCTGGCTTCGGCGCGGGTCGGTCTTCGATTGGTGTGCATGCTCTCGAGCATTTGAGTGGCGACGATCACAGGCTTGAGCTTCTCTCGGCAGACTTGAATAATGCGTTTTTGAGCGATGGGAGTCTCGGCCACATCGATTTCAACGCCCAAGTCGCCACGGGCAACCATGACACCGTCGGCCGCTTCAACGATTTCCTCAAGGCGATCGAGGGCTTCGCGCTTCTCGATCTTCGCGATTACCAGCGCCTTTGAGTCCATGGTGCCAAGCAAGTCTTTGAGAGTGGCGACGTCTTGAGGGCTGCGGACAAAACTGAGGCTAATAAAGTCGATCTCGTTCTTTGCGCCCCATAATGCATTCTCGACATCCTCGGGACGCATCGCTGATACGCTGAGTGTTACCCCCGGGAGATTGATTCCTTGTCGACTGCGAATCGTACCGGCGGTCAGCACTTTGCAAGTTACTTCGTCTTTCGATTTGGAGATAACCTGCAGGCTGATCGTACCATCGGCTAACATGATGCCGTCTTTGACCTTAATCTCATCGATCAATTTCGCGTAGGTGCTGCACAATTGCCGCGGTGCAGTAGCCGTTTCGCCGCGAACGATCGTCAACTCCGAACCTTGTTCAACTTCGAGAGGGTCCTCGGCGAGTTGTCCGAGTCGAATTTTAGGGCCCGATAAGTCGAGGAGTATCGCCACCGGCGATCCGGTAATTTTTCTCACTTCGCAGATCTTTTCCAGCCATTTCGCATAGTCGGCTTGGGTGCCGTGAGCCGCATTGATGCGAAATATATCGACGCCATGATTGACTAATTCGCAAAGCGTCTCGACCGAGTCGCATGCAGGTCCTACCGTGGCTACGATTTTTGACCTAGCACCATAAACCTTGGCCTTATTGGACGTCATAGAAAGTTCTTTTCTTGCAAATTTGTAAAGTACGAAGGACCGTTCTCAAAAGTTGTAGCGGATTGGAGTACATTCTTGTAGTCTGAACAGTTCTATACCAACAGGAATGTGGCAATTGACGTGGAGTGAAAAAACAGCCGTGGTCTGCGGCGCTTCAGCAGGCTTAGGACGCGAATTTGCCTGTGAGCTATCGCGACAACACGTAGCGAAGCTCGCCGTTATCGCACGTTCTGCGGATCGGCTCGACGCCTTAAAGGCTGAGATCCAGCAAAAGTATCCGCACGTACAGCTCTTGTGCTTGACAGCCGACATGACTTGCAAGGAGCAACTCGCCGAAGTCGCCCAGCGAGTTCACGCAACATTCGGCAGTGTGGACTTGCTAGTCCAAGCGGTGGGACAAAGCGACCGCGGGCGGTTGCTGGAGCTGACAAAAGAAAAAATATATGCGTTACTAGACGCAAATGTGCTGTCGAGTTTATTCGCATTGCAATGCTTTGCCAGCGTCATGCGGCAGCCGGGTGGGTCCGTCGTGCTTATTGGTTCGCTTGCCAGCAAGTTTGCTCCGCGTTTTCTCGGCGGCTACGCAATTGCCAAACACGGCTTGGCGGCGCTGGCTCAGCAAGCCCGATTGGAGTTTGCAGATCAAGGCTTGCATGTGATGTTGGCTTGCCCGGGCCCTATCGCCCGGGCAGACGCAGGTCAGCGCTATGATCGAGTTGTATCGGAGAGTGTTAATCTACCTGACTCGGTCCGCCAACCAGGTGGCGGAGCCAAGCTCCGCGGGCTCGACGCCGCCGCGCTCGTTCGCGACATACTACAGAGTGCCAAGGCGAAGAAGCCTGAGATCGTCCGTCCCTTCAAGGCGCGTTGTTTGCTGTGGTTGTCTGCTCTTTCGGTCAGCTTAGGTGATCGCTTGTTAAGGAAAAGTTCTGGGTGATGCCGTCGGTCGAGCTATGTCGTTCGCTTGCTATGTCATTCGTTAAGTGAATTGAAAACGCAAAGACGCAGTCGCAAAGCGGGGAATTAGTGCATCTTCTTTGCTTCATCGCGCCGTTGGGACTTTGCATTGAATCTGCCGATGCGAGAAGAAACAAAGGGGGGTAGGCCGGCCTGACGCCTTTGCGTTTGCCACACAGGCACGCTGCGGCCGCGATCAGCATGCTGCCTCTCTTTGGCGTGTGAGGTGCCGTTAGTTGTTCCATATCTGGCTTAACGTTAAGCGTTTAGACTGCTGTGTCCCCGCACCGTCCGCGCACAGTTCTCAGAAGTATCCCAGTAGGCCGAAAACATGAAAAGCTTCGACTAAAGGAGAAACTGCACCATCGTGGTGACTGTCCTTTAGAAACGTGGTAGACCTTGGAATATTGAAAACCCCAATTTCTCCACA
>JBGSTP010000129.1:0-3590 GCA_041736515.1 Pirellulaceae bacterium | reverse complement strand
GTCGTTCCCCGCACTTCGCCCAACCGCTTGAGAATTTGCACTAGGTTTTGCCCTGAATCGCGATCCAAAGCAGCCGTTGGTTCATCCGCAAACACAATTTCGGGATTTCCAACCAAGGCACGAGCCACAGCCACTCGTTGCTTTTGCCCTCCGGACAATTTCGCGGGCAGATAATTCAGTCGGTCCGCAAGGCCAACTTGAGCGAGGATATGAGACGCCGCGGCATCGAACTCTGATCGCGGAGCATTGTCATGCACTTCGAGGCCCATTCGCACATTTTGTAGGGCAGTCAGGCTACCGTGGAGATTATGCGCCTGAAAAATAAACCCAAAACGACGTCGCAGAGCATTCACAGTATCCGTAGATGCTCCATTCAGTTCTTGCCCCAATAACTGGACGCTTCCTTCTTGAACCTCGCGTAGGCATCCCATCAGGGTCAGTAGAGTCGTCTTACCTGAACCCGAAGGCCCCAGTAAAGTCGTGAGCTTTCCTTTCTCAATTCTCAAGTCGATGTTGAATAGTGTTTGGACTCTGGCAGAGCCAACACCGAAATAATGATTTAATCCGTGAACGACAATCGGCTCATTTGGGGCAACTGGAATTATGGCAGATGCCTCCTAGAAAAGATCCGCAGGATCAGCGTATGCAAGCTTTCTCATTGCCAGAAAACCCGAAACGGTGCAGCTCAAGATGGTGCCAAAAAGTACCATCACAGCCCGCTCGGGGCTCATTGCGATTGGGAGCGCTGTGGCCTTGGCCATGATTGCGTAAATCCCAATCGTGGCCAGCAGCGCCGGAACGAAACCGACGAATGCCAAAATCACAGCTTCTTCCAACACTACGCTCCGAAAGAATCCCTGACTATAGCCCATTGCCTTGAAAGTAGCGTACTCTGACAAGTGGTCGGCAACATCGGTTGAGAGGATCTGATAAACGATGACGAGGCCCACGAGAGTTCCTATCACTACGCCGACTCCAAAAATTAGTCCCGTCGGACGGCGTGTCGTTTGATAGGTATTTTCATCTTCAATGGCCTGGGGAAACGAGCGAACAATGATCGAATCTGAAGCTAGACTACTGCGAATTCGATCCGAGACTTCCTCAGGGTCTTCACCTGTTTCGATATTCAGCAAAATGTGGTTCGGCGCGCCTGACGACCGGGCCGGAAAAAGTCGCAAGAACGTTTGGTCGGACACGACCATGTAGCCGTCGGCGGTAAAACCACCACCAACTGAAATCGTCCCTGTGACAGAGATTTGTTCGCCATTGATTTCAAGAACCATCGGTTTATCTGGAGAGATGGCGTCAAGTTGCTGAGGTTTCAGTCCACGCGAAAGGCGATCTAGCAGCGCATTGTTGGCAAGTCTTAGGGTTTCGACTTGAGTCACCGCTGATCCGATAAATGATTGACGGGTCGGATCAATTCCGATCGCAGTCAACTGAATTTTAGTGCCATCCTCTTGCAGCCAACTGGTCTTACCGACGAAGACGGGCATCGCCTCCTTTGTTCCGGGGACAGCGAGTGCCTGAAACAAGCGCCGACGCGCGACGTTCGAACCCTCGCTCAGGCCGTTGGCGTCTGAAGCAGAGATCATGATGTCTGCGTTTAGGGTTCGGTAGGAAATTCGCGTCGCCTCGCGAAATGCTCCCAGCATCCCCAACTGCACAAACACCAGAATACAAGCGAATGCGACACCGGTTCCCGCGGCTATAAAACGCACTTTGTTGGAAGCCAGTTGCAGCCAACCGATGGGCATCCGTCCGAGTAACCACAGCAGGACTCGAGTCATCGAACGTCCTCAACTGCGATGCGTCCCGTGACTTCAAGATTCGTGAACTTGGCAGCTCGTTTCGAAGATTGCTCATCAAGACTGGCCTTGACTTTAACGACCCGAGCATCGGTATTGGCGGCTGGATCGTCATCGATTACCGTTTGGCGTTCGATTGCAAAGCCTATTTCAGTAACCACCCCATGAAACGACTCGCTGATCCCGTCGGCAGTTAGCTCTACCTGTTGCCCAATCGTGATGCTGCCAATCTCCGATTGGTAGACTTCCAGTTCCGCCGTCATCTGCTGAATATTTCCGATATCCAGAATGCCTTTTGTGCCTGGCTTTTCGCCGACTCGAACATGAATGTCGAGTATCGTTCCGGCGAGGGGCGCAATCACCACGCCTCGCGCCAAGTCGCGGCGAGCCCTATTCAAGTCAGCGATGGCGGAATCGAGCTTTCTCGCGGCCACGACGACGTCGGTTTGTTCCTCAACGTCTCGAAATTCGTATCGCGATAAAGTCGCCTCGGCTTTCGCAACATCTCGCTTCGCTTGCGAAGCAGTGGCTTCGGCCAGATCCAAATCTGCCTGCGCGTTGACACCTTTTTTGCGAAGTTCTTGCTGCCGACGAAGATCTTGCTCCGCCAGCTTTGCACCAGCATTCGCGCGCTCCAACGCCGCTTTCGCTTCTTCAAGGCTAGCCGCAACGGCTCGCCGCGTTTGCTCAAGCGTCGCTTTCTGCAACTCCACATTGGCTTCGGCAGATTCTACGGCAGCTTCAAGGCTTTGGCTGTTGTCCAGTAAAGCCAACGTATCTCCTCGTTCCACCTGACTGCCAATGGCAACCTTGATCTCCTCAATTCTCGCGTCACCTGCACCATATGGAGGCGAAATGGTATGCAAAGGATCTTGCAGTGATGGCCGCGACACTATCCAACGGTGGAGTAAACCCGGTAACCAAAGAAAAAGTCATTGACGCCAAAATCTGCCAACATGTACTGGCCGTGATGGCCACTGCTGGTTTGTATGACACATCCGGTGATTGGCTGTTCGACGTCGGTATGCCTGGAAAGAGTGGTGTCGGCGGCGGGATCGTTTGTGTTTCTCCTGGAAAAGGCGGGCTTGGTACATTTGCACCTCGATTGGATGCAGCAGGCAATAGTGTCAAAGGACAACTTGCCGCTCGCTTCTTGGCTGAACAACTGGGCTTCAGCCTGTTCGCATCAGTGCCTTCAAAGTAACGCACATGGCATGGACTGAAACCGAGTCACATGATGCGTCCGTTGGTTGCGCTATTCGGCGAGCAGTTCTTTGGTAAGTTGAAACTAGTTCCAATCGTTAGCGCAGATGGTAGTAACGTCGAAACTGGTCGATAAGGTCTACCCGGCCTCCTGGAGTCGCCCTTTCGCAGACAGGTTTTTCGACAACACTGTCGCGTCGGAAGTTGATTTACATCGATTCCAACTCGCGCCGGTCACCCCAACCGGAGCCGTGTCTCATGCGAATTGCTGCACCAGCGTGCCAAGCGAGTTGGAATCAGTTTGAAACTATCTCAGGACGGTTCGTCCTGGGCGCTCAACACGGTTGCCGAGCAAACGTAGATCGCAAGACCGAATCTTGGCAATTAGGACCGGTTAAAAGTTGGATGGTTAAGGTGATCGTGAATATCCAGCACGCTTGTGGGTACAGATCACTGTATCGTTTTTGTCGAATGCGACTTCAAGCATGTTAGTATCATCCGTCCAAATTTGCGCGCTTGGAGGGCCGCCTTCGGCGGTCATCGTGGGGGTGCCTAGGTTTCTCCCGTAATGTCCGGGGG
>JBGSTP010000005.1:0-11422 GCA_041736515.1 Pirellulaceae bacterium | reverse complement strand
GTGTCAGTCTCGGAGAGTCGCTGTGTCAGTCTCGGAGAGTCGCTGTGTCAGTCTCGGAGAGTCGCTGTGTCAGTCTCGGAGAGTCGCTGTGTCAGTCTCGGAGAGTCGCTGTGTCAGTCTCGGAGAGTCGCTGCGAAATTGGTGGCATTGGGCTAGTGCTCCGCCATGATAAAGTGGCACTATCCCGTTACGCACCCAGACAAGGTTTAGCCGATCGCTCAACACTGGAGACCAGACTCTCAATCGATATGCATATGTCAATGAGCAGCGAGCATTGTAGCCGGACGGTTCGACTGCGACTGGTTTAGCGGCCAATATGCAACCCGAGTTTTCCATAATTCGTACTTGTGGGGTCACAAGACTGTCAGTTTTGAGCCCGCTTTGGGCTCTTTCCGCTGCAGCGAGAACGGTTCCGAGACAGTAAGTAGTTTCGAGGGACTGACCACTTCTGAATCTTAAGGGTCCGAGGAAAGAAATCCCTAGCTGCCTACCGACATGGCTGAGCTGCCATTAGAGAAGTTCACAAGCGGAATGAGTGTCGTAGGGGGCCCGGCAGCCGCGAAAGCCTGTGCGGCTGAAATCGAATCACCGAAACAGATACCCAAGCCGCGCCCCGTCTGAATCGCCGAACTATTGGCAGCCACTTTGTTCAGCTTGCCGATCGCTTGAGCGATGCTGACATCCCCAATCTCAGGAGGCTGGTAGCATACCATGCGACCGAAATTTCTTTGGTGCAACAGTTTTACGGCGTGCACGCCGAAATGAGTAGAGAGCATGCGATCAAACGCGGTTGGTCCTCCCCCGCGCTGCAAATGCCCCAATACAGTACAGCGAGTTTCTAGTTGAAGTCGTTCGGCTAGTTCGGCGGCTACCACATTACCAACACCACCGAGTCGTGTTTGGCGATCTTCCTGGCGTCGTTATCGGGTGATTTGCTCTCCATGGGGCAGGATGGCTCCCACGGCCACGACGATGATGGTAAAGTTTTTTCCAGCCGCACGGCGTTGGCAAATCTGTTTGCAGACGCTTTCGAATGTCCAGGCGAGTTCTGGCAGGAGAATTACATCGGCTCCGCCAGCGATGCCAGCATGCAGGGCAATCCACCCGGCGTGACGTCCCATGACCTCCAAAATCATAATTCGCTCATGGCTAGCGGCAATGGTATGCAAGCGATCAAGCGCATCGGTAGCACAGGCAACTGCTGAATCAAAGCCAAATGTAAACGCTGTGGCCGATAGATCGTTGTCAATCGTTTTGGGGACGCCAACGACGGGCAGGCCAATTTCATGAAACTGTTGCGCCACAGCCAACGAGCCATCGCCGCCGACGCATACCAATCCCTTCAGATTTAGATTGTCAAAAGTCTCCTGTACATTCTTCAGTAATGCGCTGGGCAAATCTACTCGCTCATTTTCATTTTTGACTGCGCAGAATCGCCCTTGATTGGTCGAACCCAGGATCGTGCCGCCCTGCACAAGGATTCCAGAAGTGTTGGCGGGGGTGAGTTCGCTAAATTGAACTGGCGCAGCCAAGCCCTCGTAACCACGTTTGAAGCCATGGACTGCATAGCCTAGTTTATGTGCGCATTTGACAGTGCCGCGAATGACAGCATTCAAGCCGGGGCAGTCACCGCCGCTGGTCAAAATCCCTATTGCAGGCTTATTCTTGCTGTCGCTCACGCTCTATTACCCTATTTTTCATAGTGCAGGACCTAAATCCGTCAATTTGGGACGTAGTGTCGCACCGGCACGCAACACTAAAAAGCTTAGGTCACAGAATCCGCACTAGCGAGCAAAAGCAGATTTTTCCTAAGATCGCCGGGAGCAGTGCCAAATCCCGCTTTGGCACGCATTGTTACCACCAGCGAAGGAACGCGAAAAAGATGCGATCAATTGCCGTAATCAACCAGAAAGGTGGCGTTGGCAAAACGACCACCGCCGTTAATCTCGCCGCTTCATTGGCCGAGCAGGGATGTCGAGTTTGTGTTATCGATTTGGACCCGCAGGCACACGCTTCCTTGCACTTGGGGCTGAGTGTCATTAACGACCAACCGAGCGTTTACGACATACTCTGTGGCGATGCGACTATCGACGAAGCTCGTTGCTGGGTCAACGAGAATTTGGCTGTCGTGCCCTCCAATCTCGATTTAGCGGCGGCCGAAATGGAGCTTGCAGGGGAGGTAGGTCGGGAGGTAATCCTGCGTGACAAGCTGGAGCTATCCTCAGAGCAATTCGACTACACAATCTTGGACTGCCCACCGTCGCTCGGTGTACTTACGATCAATGCACTGACGGCGGTTGACGAGGTTTTTTTGCCTCTGCAACCACACTTTCTAGCGCTTCATGGACTCAGTAAGCTCCTTAAAACAATCGAGATTGTCGCCAAACGGCTGAATCCAAGTCTACATTTATCCGGTGTCGTACTTTGTATGTACGAATCGAGTACTCGACTTGCGGCTGAAGTCACTCGCGATGTAGATGAATTTTTAGAGCTGCAGTCGCGTGGCGAGGGCGTCTGGTCTGGCGCCAAGTTTTTTCAAACACGCATTCGTAGAAATATTCGACTGGCTGAGGCACCGAGTTTTGGACAGTCCATTCTCGACTATGCACCGACCTCCAATGGTGCCGAAGACTACCGCGCTCTGGCCCGTGAAATGATGGAACTTGGCGAAGAACTACGCAACAATTCCGGCTACAGCTTCAAGGCTGCTTGAGAAATGCCGTTGAAGTGACACCCTGCATTGATGGTAGGGCACAGCGAACCAGCCAACGACCTAATCAGCGGGAATGCTGCAGGAAGCGACCTGCTGACGATGAATTCAAACTGCAGCGGGAACGAGGCAAATCCAACTGACATGGCATCAGGCCAGCTTCGATGGCGATAAACTGCTTACATAGGTACCTAAGCGAGAATATGGTAGCGAGAAAATCTAAGGTTGCCTTTCTCGCTGCAAGCTTGGCCCTGGTAGTTTTTCTTTCGGGATGCCATCGGTGGCGAGCAGGCGTGCCAGACATAGGCTTGGAAAACGTCCTGCCACCGCCGCCAATCGAGGTTTCCGTTTCCAATCCAGCACATATCGGCGCCGTCGATCCAGATTTTCTATGGCGGCAGGTGGTGGACGCAGTAGATGACTATTTCCGCATTGATACGGAACAGCCCGTTCGACGCGATAATATGAACTGGCTCGAAGGCCGATTGACCACCTATCCGGACGTCAGCGGGACGATCTTCGAACCGTGGCGGCATGAAGCCGCGCGCGGGTTCGAACGTCTACAAAGTACGGTGGAAACAGTGCGTCGCAAAGCTACCGTGCGTTTGATTCCAGAAGCAACCGGCTACCTGGTCGATGTCCAGGTCGTGAAAGAGCAGGAAGACGTAGACCAATCTCAATTCGCAACTGCCGGAGCGGCCGCGCAGCGTCACGACGGGTCCATAGTGCGTAATCAAAATCAATTGCGGCAAATGCCTTTGACGTTGGGCTGGTACGAGATCGGTCGTGACCGAGACCTAGAGCGCCGAATTGTGGAAAGCATTCTAGGCCGCATAACAAATGTAGAGAAACCTCGACGAAAACTGCTAGACCACCACGCACCGTAATTGCTAGTCGTGCAGTTGGGGCACAATCAATTTCAGATCGACCATGTTCTGAACGACCCCCGTCGGCTTGGCGTTGGCTGATGCGACTCTAGCGCGGAGTTTCTCCGCTAGCTCTGCAACCGTGGCTTTCGTCGAATCGAGCCGCGCGAGATTATGCAACTCAGCCGGATCGCTTTCATGATCATACAGTTCCGCTCCCTCGCTTCCATTGACTCCCCATTCCGTATAGCGATAGCGAGTGGTTCGCAAGCTGTAGCCTGCCTCGTACTGTGTGAATGCCGAGTCCCGAACCTCTCCGGTTCGGCTGCGCAGTGGACTGGCCACATCGCGCAGGGCGGGAACAAGGCTTACACCGGAAACGTGTTCGGGTGCATCCAAACCGCATAGCTCTGTCAGTGTTGGATAGAAGTCGACCATTTCCACTGGAGTCGTACAGGTCTTCCCTTTCTCGGAAACCCCCGGGCCAGCGATAATTAGGGGGACACGGGCGGCGTTCTCAAATAGCGTAGTCTTCTGCCAATGCCCATGTTCTCCCATGTGATAGCCATGGTCGGATGTGAAAAGTACCACCGTATTCTGACTTAGCCCATTGCTCTCCAACGCGTCGAGGATTCGTCCGACTTGCGCATCGGCAAACATGATCGAAGCGTAGTAGGCTTGAATCACTTGCTTCGCAATGTCCTCTTTCAACTGGTGCTGAACCTTTCGCGTAATGGATTTAACGGCAGGTCCTGGCAGTGTCGAAAGATAATCTTGTGGCACAGCAGGTACTTGGATCGCATCAAGCGAAACTCGATCAAAATACTGCTTTGGCGCCACATAGGGTGTGTGTGGTCGATAGAGCCCGACTGCCAAATAGAAGGGACGTTGCGAGCGAGAGTATTTTTGTAATTGCTCGATGGCTTCGGTTGCAGCGATACCGTCTGTTTGCTCTTGGTCTGTGCCTTCCGCAGCTAACCAACTGAGCGTGCCACCAAAATTGCCTGGAATCAAACTAAATATTTGGGACTCTTCATCCTTGTCTCGGCCGCGCGGGTTGATCGTGTAGTTCCAGGAGTAGGGATCGTCATGCCCACTCGTTCCAATATGTTTGGGAACGCTGTAGTGAAAGATCTTTCCGATGCGAGTTGCTAAGTAGTTTGCCGAACGGAATGTCTGCGAAATCGTCATCACGTCTGGAACTCGCTCGCGTAGATAAACCGCATTGCGGTGTATCAGGGTTTGGTCTGGATACAAACCCGACATAAACGATGCGCGGCTCGGGCCGCACAGCGGGTATTGGCAATACGCCCGCTCGAAACGAACACCGCGCTCTGCCAGGCGGTCGATGTTAGGCGTCTTGACAATTGGATGTCGATAGCTGCCTATGTCACAATTGAGATCGTCGCATATCAGAAACAACACGTTCGGTCGAGAATTCACTTCCGCAGAAGTCGCTGACGTAACGCAAAGCGCGAAAGCAAGTCCACCAAATGCGAATAAGATCGCCGAAAAATAGGATTGAATGCGCAAGATAAATGCTCCAGGTCTGAGTTGCATGTGGAAGAGTTGGCTGCAGGGGTAATCGCAGAGCCACTTGTGTTAGTTCGAGGGCATTCATGATAACACAAGATACAAAGAACCATGCAGCGGGTGCCACGCTACCGGGCGGCACGCTCGCTCCAGTTGTATCGAAATTAGCGGATAGTCTGACAGCGACTTCGCGAATTATGCTGCCAGCGAACAGCCTTCCTGATTTCAGTTACTCGCGCTAGCCATAATGGATAGAACGCACACCACAACTTCCTCAGTCTTGCTTGTTACATGAAAAAATTGGAAGCTCCACCGTCCGCACCGTTGGTCAACAAGGTGACTCCAGCAGCCGTACTTTCCTGGTCCTTGATTGCAGCTGTTACGTTGTGTGCGCTAGGCGCTATGTTGGACGGGAAAACGGGCTTGGAGAAAATGGTTACGGCACTCACCCTGCCGGTACAGGTTGCATGGCTGCTGTGTACCGGTTGGCTTTTGGCATCGCTGCGGCGGTCGCTGGGCAAGTTGGCTCAGGGGCGAGCCTGGTTGTGGCCTGGCTTGACATGGGGAGTTTTCACGGTCTGCGGAACTCCCATGTTGGGAGATGTTTGCTTTCGTTACGTGGAATCCCTAGAGACAACGTTTCAACCAGGCGTCGATGCACCGCTGGACGCTTTGATCGTTCTAGGGGGTGGAACAAGTCAAGGTCCACACAGGGCGGAAGTTGACGATGCTGGCGATCGTGTCCTCTATGCAGCCCAGCTTTACTTGCAAGGTCATACGCGAGCGCTAATCACGACCGGCTCAACTTTGCCGAGCCTGCAAGCGTTATCGACACCAGCCCAACAGACAACTGAAATTTGGACTAAGTTAAACATTCCCAATCAGGCTATTCGAAGATTCGATGGGCTCAATACCCACGGCGAAATGCATTCGATTCGATTGCACATGGGTGAGCTTGGGCCTGCCGCTAGAGTCGGACTGTTAACGAGCGCTTGGCATCTTCCCCGCGCGATGCGGTTGTCGCGGGCCGCTGGCTTGACCGGGCTCATACCAGTGGCTGCTGACCACAGGACTCAGATGGAACGCCGATTACTAGCCCATTGTCTACCATCGGCAAGTAATTTCAATAGACTGGAATTAATTCAACGAGAGTGGCTGGCCTGGTTTGTCGCCCGCTAGCCCATCGCCTGTCGCACTAGAACAATCGGTTATAGCCGTTCAGCGCCGCGACGCGATACGCCTCAGCCATTGTGGGGTAGTTGAACGTCGTATTGATAAAGTACTCAAGCGAGTTGTTGGGAGGGGGCTGTTTCATGATAGCTTGTCCAATATGAACGATCTCGGCAGCGTTTGCGCCAAAGCAATGCACGCCGAGAATCTCGAGTGTTTCGCGATGAAACAGCAACTTGAGCATACCCACAGTGCGGCCCGTGATTTGAGCTCGCGCTAGACTCTTGAACTGCGAGTGGCCTACCTCATAAGGGACTTTGTCAGCTGTCAACTCGCGCTCGGTACGGCCGACACTGCTGATTTCTGGGCTGGTATAAATGCCGGTGGGAATGTCCGTCAATTGCATGCACCGCTCAGTACAACCAGTCAGGTGCAAAGCAGCAGCGCGACCCTGCATGTAGGCAGCGCTGGCGAGCGCGGGAAAGCCTACGATATCACCGACCGCATAGATGTGTGGAACGGAGGTCTGCCCCTGCGTATTGACTTCTAGATGCCCACGCTTGGTAGGAGTTATTCCTATGTTCTCTAATCCCAGTTGCTCAATATTTCCACTTCGGCCATTGGCCCACAGAAAGACATCTGTCTTGATTTGCTTTCCACTCTGTAGATAGAGAATCGCGCCATCGCTCTTGCCTTCGATGCGTTCGTACGCTTCGTTATGACGAATTAGAATGCCTTGATCTCGCAGGTGATACGCTAGGGCATCGATAATCTCGTCGTCCAAGAATTCAAGTAGCTTCTCTCGCGTATTGACCAGGTTTACTTTAATCCCCAAATTGCGAAACATCGACGCATATTCGCAGCCGATCACGCCGGCTCCGTAAACAGTCACCGAATCTGGACGATCGGTCAACTCGAGAATCGTGTCGCTGTCGAAGATCCGCGGATGGCTGAAGTCAACGCCTTCCGGCCGGAATGGTCTTGAGCCAACTGCAATCACGAAGTGGTCTGCGCAGTACCGCGTGCCGTCTTCAATTTCGACGGTATGGTCATCGACGAATTTCGCATTCCCTGAGATGATTGGAACATGATTGCGTTGGTAAAACGTCTGCCTCATCGACTCCTGCTTCGCAATGATTGAGCGACTGCTCGCACGCAGTTGCGCAAGCGTTGGTGTCGGACGTCCCCCCATTTCTTGAACAACAGGATTGTTGATTGCCTCCATGATCGAATAAATGGAGAATCGCAGTGCCTTGCTGGGGATAGTACCCCAATGCGTACAACCTCCGCCGATGTGTGAATAGCGTTCGAAGACCGCGACGCGCTTACCCTCCTTGGCGGCCTGCATGGCGGCACCTTCCCCACCCGGCCCCGTACCTATCACAATGACATCAAACTTATTCATATCCATTGCGATTTCGCTCCAATGTCGGTTCTAGCCCAGTCAATGGTTGAGTTTTCTTATGTGCTCGACGGATACCTGCGGTCTCTAGTTCACTCATTCGGCAAGTTGAGCGTTTTGATATTCTTGGCTACGGCATTGAGTTGCTCGATGATTTGTTCGCTGCTTATCGAACGAAACGCTACCGCGCTATCGTAGCGGGGTTTTTGAAAAAAACCGCGTTGGTTTTCAAGTACACTATCAACTTCATCCTCCAACGCGCTAAGCCACTGGGGGACATCCAAGCCGACCCCCGTGGGTTGCTCCATCATTAATTTGCATTCATCAATCAACAAATCAAAAATTTGCGAAGACGTACCGGTCTCGCGATATTGTCGCACGGCCGGTCCGACCAACGCCCGCATGCGATCAACAGTCATTGGCCGCGTAAATCGCTCGTGCAAGCGATCCGATACTGTAGGCATGCGCATCGCATACTTCTGCTGCAATTCCCGCAGGTGTTCCAAGTACATTTCGCTCTCGCGTCCAATGCGCTCCGCCAGTGCGCGACGCCACTGCTGTGCAGATTGATGACAACCCGCGCGGACCAATACCTCGTGCGTCCAGTAGATCGGTTTGAGGTTCCATGAGACTCGATCATATCGAACTCTCAGCCGCAGGAAGTCGAGCAGCATATACAGCATCTCACCGCGATCGGATTGCGTGGTGGTGCTGTTATAGTCGCGATACTCGCTGTAGTGATCAATAATTGCTTCCAGCACGACGCTGAGCATCTTCTCCACGTGCGATCGTCCTATTGCACCTTCTTCGAGCGCGAGAAATAAATCCGCTAATTCATCGCTATCGCGTTCCTCAGCCATTTTGTCCAGCCAGTGCCCGACACCTTGATGCAGAATGGCGCGGACATTGCCCAGTCGCAAGAACGACTGTGTGAAGATCGACCCACCGAAACGCTGAATGAACTCAACTAGCTTGCCCCAGTTACGCGGATTGTCGACTGTTTCAAGCACGCTCAGCCGCAGAGTACGACTGTGAGATAACCAACTTCCCAACATCACTTCGGTTAGCTGTTCGAGCACCGAGATGAGCTCGTCGCTGTTGGGTTCAAAATCCTGCAGCGACTCACCGTCATGCGTATCTAAATCAACAGCCGTAAAATCGCGTCGGGCTGACCGAGCCGCTTTGCTCGGTTTGAAGGATGCAATCTTCTCGGTCAGGTCATGTTCGGCTTGCTGTTCTCGATCTAAAGTCCGAACCGCTTCGTTGGATTGCGCGCGCTCCGACTGATTGTCAGCAGGCGCCGACTTTGGTGAGGTCGTGGGCGCTGACTGCAACTCGAGTACTCGCCAATTGACGGCGTTTTGTACAACTCCGCGGATCATTGCCACGAAGCTCAGCTTGAATAGATCGTCAAACTCGGTGACTGCACCAGGACCAATTGGATTGTGATGCTCCATGAATCGGCAGGTTTCAAGCAAATGGCATGCTTGGTAGAAAAAGCCTTGGCGCGGCAACCACACGAGGAGGTGCGAAAGAACTCTGCGTCGGAGACGAACGCTGTAGATTTGGGCAGGATCGCCACCGCGGGCAAGCGGAATGTAGAGTAGTTTGCGAGGTCGGAGGGCCGACAGAAGTTTTGAAAAGGTTTGATCGATGGCAGTGTGCTTGCCATACAGCAAATCCCCGAGGACTTCGATGGCGATACAATCGTCCTCCGTCAGCTCAGCCAGTTCTGACTTGACGGAAGCACTGAGATTTCCGGCCGCAGATAAATTGGCGAGCAACAGGCGTCGCGCGTCGGCGGTCTCTACTGCGGCCGCAATAATCCGTTCCAGCAGCGATTCTTTCACTAACCGTTGCCGGTCGTATCGGGCCATTGCATCGTGATCCGGGCCGCACTTGGCGATCTTAAACGCCGCCACATCTTTCATAAGCAACAGCAGTCCATGTCGATTCGCGGCAGCCTGTGCGGCCCAATTCTCCATGGCTTGCAGGCGCGACTGGCTCTGAGCACCGCCAGCAGAAATTTGGGGACGTAATTGCCGACTGAGCGCGGCCCCCTTCCACATTTGCGCCAGGGCTGTGAGAAAGGTAAGATGCTGGTTTAGCCGATTGGCTTCGTCGAGTAGTTCGCTATTGGAGGAGCCGTTGTCCTCCTCGGGTACGTCGCTGTCGACTCCATCATCGGTAGTGTCGTTGTAGACCACCCCTTCATACGCGGCGTCAAACATACCCATATCGTCATCGGTCTCATCGGAGCGATCAAAATCGTCATCGCGCGATAGCTCGCCTCCGGCTGCGACATCGCCGCGCGTGGATTGGGGATCGTCAGACTTGCGATGGGGCTTTGCAAGGCGAAACTCGGGGGCACTCCAGAAATGATCGGCGTTGGCTTCCAAATAGTCGAAGAACTTCTGTGTGACGCTCCAATCCACGGTGGCGCCAGCACCAGAAGCCTTGCCTAAATCGCCGGCTTGCAAATGATGCTCAAGCCGCTGCATCCACCGACGAGCCAGGTCTGAAAAAGAAGCGTCGCCCTTCTGCAAGCCCACGCGATCAGCTTGCCCTAGCCAATGCACCAGCAATGCCATCGAGGCGACAAAGTCATCGCGTTCGAGGAGCGATTCCACGACCAGCGCATAAGCTTTGGGGGAATCAAACAGTTCCGCGTGCGGCGCCCAGAAGCGAACGTCGCCCGCCGCTGCGCCACCCGCATGCCATAGAGCGAGCGCCTTAGCCACCAATACCGCGGATTCGACGGTCTCTAACGGATCGGTGGCTTCAAGATCGGCCACTTCGTGCGCGGCAAACTGCCGCCACCATTGGGCTGCACTGCGCAATTGAGCTTCGATCTGTTGACAGAGGTCTTCGCGTCCTGCTGCCGATGCTTCACGCCAAATTCGCGATTGGATCGCAAACACGTACTCCATCAACTGAACGAGATCTTCTACGCGATGGTCGTGTACCGCGGAATCAGGACCTTCGAATCGCGAGAAATTCCCCGCGAATCCAAGAATATTCCACGGATCTACGATCGCACCGCACTGGATACCGCGGTGCACCAAATCCATGACTTGAGGTGAGATTTCGGCCGCTTCATCTAGTTTTCCAAGCTGCAGGAAGTGATCCCCGGCAGTTATCAGACAGTCGATCCTTGAGACTAAACGGGCTGCAGGCACTGGGACAATATCGCTTTGCTCCTTAGCCGCAGCGGCGTTCCCCATGCGGGCAAACAAACGTGCCAGCTGCACATGTTCGAGTTGGCTGGCTCGCAATTTGGCCAAGTAAGTGTTCAAGTGTTGGCGAGCGCCACCCAGTGGCTGCCGCCGCAACTTTTGTTCCTCCAATAGTCGTGACAAGTGAGGTCCGCCCAGACGGTCCAGTAACTGTTCGTAGAACTCGTCACGATACGCGGCAATGGGGCCAAGTAGACTTGCCAAGGTGACTGTCGAAGAAAATGCGCCGGGGCCAGCTCCGCAAATGCCCGATGCCATCAATATTGTACCAGCTAAAACCGCAGCCGCCTCGGTCAACAACTCGTCCTGAGGTAAAGCAGACTCTTCATGCACGCGTGCCAAAAGCGCGTCGAGCGTAACCTGCTGCACAACAAAGCGTCGATAATTGCCAGCGTTGTCGATGCGATGTGGATCCCACTGGCCGAAATGGTAGTTGGGACGCTGATTGACTGGGTGGTCGAAGTCATACGCTCGCGGATCGAGCGCCAATTCCTCCAACATTGTC
>JBGSTP010000325.1:0-7190 GCA_041736515.1 Pirellulaceae bacterium | reverse complement strand
TCCTCTCGGTTCCGCGATGGCCTATGATCCCGTTAGACGCTTGGATGAGTTGACGCTACGGTGTCGCGGAATTGTACTGCTGGGTGCAGACAAGCCTATTGTGTTATGCGCTGTAGACTGGATTGGCATCGCCAACGAAGGACACGATGCTTTCCGCGATGCACTAGCAAACGCAGCGGGGACCACGCGAGATCGGGTGGCTGTGCACACGTTACATCAGCATGATGCACCAGGCTGCGACTTTACGGCAGAACGAATAATCAGGGAAATGGGAATTGCTAACTTCGACAGATTTGAAGGCGAGTTCCACAGGCTAGTTATTCAAAGGGCGGCGGACTCCTTGCGTACAGCTGTGCTGTCAGCCCAGGTGGCAACCCATTACGGCTGGGGCGAAGCAACGGTAAAGGAAGTTGCCTCTAACCGAAGAATACTTGGGCCTGACGGTCGCGTACGCGCAGTGCGTTACACCGCCACCAAGGACCCAGCGCTACGGGCGGAACCGGAAGGGGTGATCGATTCGCAAGTCTCTTTGCTTTCGTTGTGGAACGACGATCAACCGATTGCCGTGTTGAGTTACTACGCGTGTCATCCACAGAGCTACTATCGCACCGGCGTTCCCAGTCCTGATTTTCCGGGAATCGCTAGATTCATTCGTGGACAGGCCGTGCCTGACGCTTTGCATGTGCATTTCAATGGTGCCGGTGGCAATCTAGGGGCGGGAAAATACAACGATGGGAATAAAGAGAATCGATTGAAGCTCGCCATGCGGCTGGCCGACGGAATGAAGCTGGCATGGGATACAACGAGCCGATTTCCGCTCGAGGCAAAAGACATCGGCTGGCAGTCTGTGCCCACAAAGCTTCCCCCAGCCCCTCATCTAGAGCAAGCAACGTTGATCGATGCCTTGAAAACAGAGCCAGCGCGGGGCTACATCGCGAAGGCAGACCAGCTGGCTTGGCTCGAACGATGCAAGGCTGGACATGCTATCGACATCACCTGTTTGAGAATTGGCACCACCCGCGTGCTGCACATGCCCGGCGAGTTGTTTGTCGAGTACCAATTGTCTGCCAAGGCTCTACGTCCTGATTTGCAGGTGGCGATGGCCGCTTATGGTGACTATGGGCCCGGATACATTGGTACCACGGTTGCATACAGTGAAGGCGGCTACGAAACCGGCCCCAATGCGAGCAACGTGTCGCCACAGGTCGAAGCGGTGCTCGACGCAGCCATGCGTGAATTGCTCGATCCCGCCTCCAAGCCGACAGACAACAAAGATTGAGTCCCTAAAGTAGCCTAGGCTTCCAGCCTGGGTCCTCCACTAGGCTAAGTATGCGGGAGGATCCAGGCGGATGCCTAGGTTTGGTGCGGGCGACCCAGGCAGGATGCTTAGTAGGCTACGGTGTGCTCTGGTGCTCTTGATGCTCGCGGATTTTCTTGGCGCGTCCTTGAGTCCATAGTAGCAGGCCAGCCAATCGCTGTTTGCCACGCTGAAAATAAGCTTCGCTGAGCGAGCGAAGATGAGCTTCGTAAAGAGCCGCGCGGCGCGTTTCCCAGTCTTCCGCCGGTTCAGCAATGATTGCATGCTTGATGCAGAGTTGCGCTATTTCTTCCCCCAGCAAAAGATGCCCATCGAGATTTGGGTGGATATGATCCACCAACCAGCGGTTGCCTACGATGCCATGCTCGCTGCGATCCGAGAAAAGTGCTTCCGCATCGAGTAAGGGTAGTCCATTTTTTTCGGCCAACTCGGTAATGGACTCAGCGATGGAAGTTGGAGCACGCAGCGGACAGACATCGAAGTCTTTGGCGCGACGAAAGCTTTCTCGTGCTTGCTCCCATTGGTCCGCGTCGGCTTGCTGCATTCCGAGTAGGTAGTTTGCTCCCGCGTGCTCGGGATCGATCGTCAGCGCTAATTCCAGGTTCTGAGCTCGCGATTCGGCGTCAGTCGCAGGGTCTCGCGCCAATGCCCAATGGTTTTCGAAAGCCTGTTGCTCGTCTGTCGAAAGCTTCGGATCCACTTCGTACTTCATGGGTGGGCAGTCGAGCAAATTTGCCACGGGTTTGATTAAAATTAGTGGTACCTTAGCGCGACAAGCGACGATCATCTGTTCCAAATTCCAGCGAAAGTGCGCAGGAATCGGTTCAAACCACGCATCTCCACGTTGGTAATCAGCCAATCCGCCTTGGTAGTCAAGGAGCGCATCGACTTCGCTTTTGAGCCGCGTTTGTTGCTGCTGTTCCTCCCCAGAGGGCCGCGATTCGCTCCGAACCGATTGCGGTGTTCCGACAAAGCTTCGGGCAAGTTGCACGGTCCGCAGGTTGACAAGCTGACTGATTAATCGATTCTTCAAGGTTGGCTCTCGAAAATCGACGTAGGTTCGATGTTCCAAGAACTCGTTGTGACCGGTGTAGAGCACGATTAGATCGGGATCGTAGTTCAGAATCTCGCGCAAGATTGCCAGAACTCGGTAGCTGGCGTAGGACAATCCGCCGCAGTTGATCACTTCAACCTTGATATCGCTACCTACGGCGGCTTGAAGATTGAGCCGCAAAAACTCTGGAAAGGCCGTTTCCGTGCTATATGGTTCACCTTGCGTTGTCGATCCCCCAAGCGCAAACACTCGAAAAGTCGAGGGCGGCTTGGTTGCATCCAGTTCGGCGGGCCGAAAAAGCTGCATCCGCTCCTGGCTGATTTCGAGTTTTCTCGACGTAGGATTGAGGCTGAATAAGGGGCGCAAATTATGTAAATCGACAAAGGGATCTGCGGGTGGCTTTAGGGTAGGGATGCCCGCGGCTCGCAATAGGATTTCAAGGGCAAGGAACGGGAAAAGTCCCATGAAGATCGCCAACGTTCGGCTGCGCCAGCCATATTTTCGATCGGACCTTGTCTTTCTCCCCATAATACAGCAGATTCCGAGATTTAAAGTCGCAAGGAGGCAGGCATGGAAACGAGCCAAAAAGCAGCAAATAACGCACTAAGTATACATGACGAATGTCGGGAACCTCGCCTGCCCGAGAAGTTGGTATTTCGATATATTATTGCGGAGTTAGACACAAACGGTTTCTCTGGACACAACAGACCATCGCTATGAGTGCTCCCAACCTGGATTTCTTCACGAAACACGAATTCCTTATTCGACGATTGCATTCCCTCAGCGGCTTGATTCCCGTGGGGGCCTACATGACAGTGCACTTGTTGGTCAACGCTTCGCTGCTCAACGGTGCGGGTAGCTTTCAGCACAATGTCAATCAAATCCATGCATTAGGTGCAATTCTGCCAGTGGTGGAGTGGAGTTTTATATTCCTCCCGATCCTATTCCACGCTGTGGTTGGCGTATGGATTATTCGTACTGGGAAATCGAATCATGACAATTATCGCTATGTCAGTAACTGGCGTTACACCTTGCAGCGCTGGACGGGGATGATTGCCATTCTTTTTATCTTTTTCCACGTATTTCATTTGCATGGATGGTTCCATGGCAATTGGTGGTTAACAAAAGTCGCCGAGCCGCTCGGTATGGCACAATTTAGACCGTATAACGCGGCCAGTACCCTCGCTGTGGCGATGGGCGGTTTTGTCTGGCCCGTGTTTTACTTTGTCGGCATCGTCGCCTGCGTTTTCCATTTGGCCAACGGCATCTGGACCATGGGAATTACCTGGGGATTATGGATCAGTCCTAAGTCGCAGGTTCGAGCAAGCTATGTGTGTGGAGCCGGGGGAGTTCTGCTCTTGCTGGTTGGTTTGAGTGCGCTATTTGCCGTCAAACAAATCGATGTCGAAGAGGCTCGTAGGATTGAAGACGCGATGTATGACGCTCGCGTTTCCGCCGGCGAGATCGTTGCAAATCCGCACAAGCGATCCTCCGCCGAACATGACGACGCGGAAGGGAATGGTGAAGCGGGCGAAGGTGAACTTGAAGGTGCGGTTAATGCCGCCATCAAGCCGATTGCCGAACAAGCAAGTTCCTCTGCAATTGCCCATTGATAACTGAACAAGGTCGACCTACCACGCAGGTTTCGAGATTCTATTTGTCGTTCAAAGATTTCAAGCAGTTCGAATAAGTTGGAAGAAACGAATCGATGACAGCGCAACGTGTTGTAGTAGTTGGTGGCGGATTGGCCGGGCTTTCGGCCACAATGAAGCTGTGTGAGCTAGGGATCCCGGTTGATTTGATCAGCTTGACGCCGGTGAAGCGATCTCACAGCGTCTGTGCTCAAGGAGGAATCAACAGCTGTAACGATCAAACACGCCAGCTTGGGGATTCCGAATGGAAGCACTTCGATGATACAGTTTACGGCGGCGATTTCCTGCAGCATCAGCCGCCGGTCAAGGAGATGTCGTACTGGGCGCCAAAAGTAATCGACTTGATGGATCGCCTTGGCGTCACGTTTAACCGAACGCAAGAGGGATTTATCGATCGTCGTCGGTTTGGCGGAACTCTGTACAAGCGAACGGCATTTGCCGGGGCAACCACTGGTCAACAGTTACTCTACGCGCTCGACGAACAGGTTCGCCGTTGGGAAACTGAGGGCATGGTTCGCAAGTTTGAGTTCTGGGATTTTCTTGGCCCAATAACCGACGATACTGGACGCTGTGTGGGGGCAATTGCCCAAGATATGGTATCGATGCAGATTCGCGCTTTTCCCGCTGATGCAACCATTGTTGCCTCTGGTGGTTGCGGCCTGCTTTATGGTCGCTCGACGATGTCAGTTTTCTGCAATGGTAGTGCCGCCAGTCGCTGCATGAACATAGGGGCCAAGTATGGCAATGCCGAATTCATCCAAGTGCATCCGACGGCAATCCCAGGCGCGGACAAACTGCGATTAATGAGCGAATCGGCGCGAGGCGAAGGTGGTCGCGTTTGGGTGCCCCGCAAAGCCCACGATCCGCGTTCTCCCAAGGCGATCCCCGAATCGGAACGCTACTATTTCTTGGAAGAAAGGTATCCTAAATACGGTAACCTCGTACCTCGAGATATCGCTACACGGGAAATCTTTAATATCTGTGTTAACGAGGGGCTGAGCGTAGAACAGGGCCGCATGTCGGTCTACCTCGACCTGACGCACATCGAACGCAGTGAATTGGATAGGAAATTGGGCGGGATACTGGAAATCTACGAGAAATTCCAGGGCGTAGACCCACGTGAAGTACCAATGAAGATTTTTCCAGCGGTCCATTATTCTATGGGGGGACTGTGGGTTGGCTACGCGAAAAGTGGCGATGGCGGACTTGTGCCCGGAAATCCCGCGAATCAGATGACCAACATAAGCGGGCTCTATGCTCTGGGCGAATGCGATTACCAATACCATGGGGCAAATCGGCTGGGCGCAAATTCGCTATTGAGTTGCATTTTTAGCGGCTTATTTGTTGCGCCTTGTATCCAAACATTCGCCAACTCGCAGAAAACTACAGCCAGTGAACTGCATGAATCGTTGTTTCGCGATGCCATCGCGCAGCACGAACGTCGTCACACTAAATTGCTCGACTGCCGAGGCGGAGAGAATCCGTACTTAATTCATCAAGAGCTGGGCGATGCCCTGACACGGGCGGCAACTGTGGTGCGCACGAACGTGCAGCTCGACGAAGCGTATCAGAAAATCGATGATCTGCACCAGCGATCGAAGCAGTGCTCTTTGAGCGATACCGGAAGCTGGACAAATCAGAATGTGATTTTCACAAAAGCTTTGCAAGACATGTTCCCAATTGCCAAAGCCATTGTGAAGGGCGCGCGCATGCGCGATGAATGCCGTGGTGCGCACTACAAGCCGGATTTTGCGATGCCCAGCCTGAAAGAAGAAGAGCCGACAGCACGGCGCCGCGAAGCCGAGCAGTGGTGCGATCGGTTCGAGGCCAATAACGAGAAGTTCTTGAAGTCCTCCATCGCTACGCTTAAGGGGGACGACCCCGAGATTACCTACGAAGACGTCGATACCTCCAGTATTCCGCCGCGACCAAGGCTTTACGGTTTGGTTGGCGCTGAAGTGATCGAAGAAGTTTGGAAGCAACGCGTCGCCGAAAAAGCTGCAAAATCGAAGGCGACTGCCTAAGCATTTGCAACACTAAACAATAAAACACTCACTTAAGAATCCTTAGATTCAACGCTTGGATGTTAGATATGACCTCATCGACTCACACACAAGATTCCACGAATCAACGTCATCCCGAGAAGGTAAATGTGCGCATCCTTCGGCAAGATGGACCTGGCCAGCCGTCTTACTGGGAGCGTCATCAAGTTGAGTACGAGGAGAACATGAACGTCATCAGCGTGCTGCAGAAAGTGGCTGCCCAAGCAACCACCGTCGAGGGGCATAAAATCTCTCCTGTAGCTTGGGACTGCGGCTGTCTCGAGGAGGTTTGTGGCTCCTGCACCATGGTCATCAATGGCCGCGTGCGGCAGAGTTGCTCGGCGCTGGTGGACCGATTGTTGGAAGAGAATGCAACCGAAATCGAATTGCGCCCTATGACTAAGTTTCCGGTTATTCGTGATCTCATGATCGATCGTTCGCGCATGTTCAGTGCATTGAAACGGGTCAAGGCATGGGTACCAGTGGATACTTATTACGATATGGGCACCGGCCCCAAGCAGTCGCGTAGCGATCAAGAAGATAGCTATCCGCTGAGCCAGTGCATGAGCTGCGGATGTTGCCTGGAGGCCTGCCCCCAATATACGAAGATTGAGGTTCATCGTCGTCCGGGCGAAACGGATGAGCAGTTCGAAGAGCGAAAGCAAGCTGCCTATGGCCTGGGGTTTGTCGGGGCAGCGGCTATTAGTCAAGCAATGCTTTTCAATAATCATCCAACTGGGAAGAATATTAAAGACGAGCGGCTTGATGCGCTCATGGAACCGGGCGGAATTCAAGCCTGCGGTAATGCTCAAAACTGCGTAGCCGTATGTCCGAAAGAGATTCCGCTGACTCGGTCCATCGGTCGAGCAGGCAGGCAAGCGACAGTCCATTCCATCAAGAAGATTTTTGATAAGTAATTCGCCACTGCGACTTGGAGAATTAACATTTGCATACAACGGCGTCTTTCCTCAGCCAGCATCGCAGGATTTACGCTGGCGCGGTTACCCTGATCACTGTCCCAGATCCGGGGCCCCGCGGCTGAGTTGGCCTTGCACCGCTCGGAGAATTGGGCTTTCCCGACCCTTGCCCTGCTAACCAGATCCCTTGCTAATCCGATCCTTCAC
>JBGSTP010000312.1:0-7396 GCA_041736515.1 Pirellulaceae bacterium | reverse complement strand
GAAACCGTCCGCGGTTCAGAATATTCATAATCTGGCCTCCTTGCCTAATGACGGAACTGTGACAACTCCATCTAGGCATGCGAGGCCATTTTGTATAGATCATTCTCTGACAATCATTTACGACTATCTAAGTGCCATTCGAGTGACACTCGGGAGCAGGCTTACACGTCAAGGTTGCGAACTTCCAATGCGTGTTTTTCGATAAAGTGTCGGCGGGGTTCAACCTTATCGCCCATGAGCACGCGGAACATCTCGTCGGCTGCGGCGGCATCGGTCAGGGTCACCTGCAGCAAGGTGCGATTGGATCTGTCGAGCGTGGTCTCGCGAAGCTCTTCCGGGTTCATTTCACCTAGCCCCTTAAAGCGAGTGACTTGCATGCCCTTTTCCCCGGCGGAGCGGATGGCGGGCAACAGCGAGCGTAGGTCGTCGATACCAGAGCGATTCTCGTCGCGATTCAGGTGAAATTTGGATTCGGTTGTGCCGGTGCGTTGTTCGGGAATCAGGTCTTGAATTGTGTAGCCATGATTCTGTAGTTCCTTGAGACCTGCGTTGATGGTTTTGATTTCATGCATCTCGACGTAGTGCGCGATCAATCGTTCTGTGGACGAAGAGCCGTCGCTTTCGCCGCCTTCGACTTCGGGCTTGGATTCGAGCGTCAGCTTTTCTTTCTCGATGAATTCTTCGAGCAGATCGCGCGACATGAACCAGTGGGTGTCATTTCCGACAGTTAGTAGGAAGATTGGCAGCCGATTGTTATCGCGGTCCATGCGTTCTGCATGCGCTTTGAGGCTAACGCCGCGGCGTTCGAGTGCGAGCAATGCCTCCTCCATCGAGGCCAGGGTTTCGCAAAGTTTTCTCATTTGTTCTCCATCGACGCGCCGACCGTCTTCCATTTCAAGCCAGCAGTCGGCAAGTCCACGTTCGAGCAACTGGGTCTTCATTTCCTCTTCGGTTTGCACGTAGTATCGCGTCGATTTGCCGCGCACCACGCGGAACAGGGGAGGCTGAGCCAGGTAGACGTGCCCCCCGGCAACCAAGTGGTACATCTGTCGATAAAAGAAGCACAACAATAGCGTGCGGATGTGCGAACCATCCACGTCGGCGTCCGTCATGATGATAACTTTGTTGTACCGGCGCTTCGATATATCTTGGTCCATGCCGATTCCACAGCCGATGGCTTGAATCATGCTTTGCACTTCTTCGTTGGCCAGTACCTTGTCTTCGCGACTCTTGTACGCGTTGATGATTTTACCGCGCAAGGGCAGAATCGCTTGGAAATCTCGAAAGCGACCGCCTTCGGCGCTACCGCCAGCCGAATCACCTTCCACCAGGTAAACTTCACATTCTTCCATTTTATTGCTGATACAATCCCGCAGCTTGCCCGGCAAGCCGCCGCCGCTGAGGGCGTCTTTGCGTTTGCGGAGCAGATCTTTGGCTTTGCGGGCCGCCTCTCGAGCTTCGCAGGCCAACATTCCCTTCTTGACGATCAGCTTCGCGTTCTTGGGGTTCTCTTCGAGATACTTCTGCAGTGCCTCGCCAACAGCTCCATTAATAATTCCTTCAACCTCGCCGTTGCCCAATTTCGTCTTCGTTTGCCCCTCGAACTGCGGATGCGGGACGCGAACGCTAATTACGGCGGTCAAACCTTCGCGAAAGTCATCGCCGGTAGGAGCCAAATCCTTGAACATGCCCTCTTTCTTGCCGTAGGTATTCAGCGCACGCGTCAGAGCGGAGCGAAACCCGGAGACGTGCGTGCCGCCTTCAATCGTGTGAATGTTGTTCACGTAAGACTGCACGTTCTCCGTGTACTCCGTCGAGTACTGCAGGGCGATTTGGAATCTTACGCCTTCGCGAGAATCCTCGATTAGCACTACGTCGGGATGTACCGCATCGCTCGCGCGATTCATGTGCTCGACGAACTCAACAATGCCGCGCTCATAATAAAATTCATCACCTTCGTTAACCCGTTCGTCGTGGTATTTGATCCGTACGCCACTATTGAGGAAAGCCAGTTCCTGCAGTCGCTTGTAGAGAGTGTCGTAATTGAATTTTGTATTGGTGAAGATGCTTCCGTCGGGCTTGAAAGTGGTTTTGGTTCCCCGCTTCGTTGTAGTGTGACCTTTGGCTACAGGGCCGGTAGCTACGCCACGTTCGTAGCCCTGCGTCCACACATGGCCTTCGCGCGAAACTTCAACTTCGCACCATTGGGACAAGAAGTTAACTACTGTCACACCCACGCCGTGCAAGCCGCCCGAAGTTTCATAGGCTTTCTTTTCGAACTTGCCACCGAATTTCAGAACGGTCATGACGCCTTCGAGCGTACTTACCTCGCGCTCCATCTCCTGGCTGAGTTGCTCGTGTTTCGAGACAGGGATACCGCGTCCATCATCCTCAACAGTGACAGAACCATCGGAGTTAATGCGCACCGAGACCGATTTCGCATAATTGGCCATCACTTCGTCGATCGAATTGTCGACGACTTCGTAGACCAGATGATGCAAGCCTTTCAGCGTGGTATCACCGATGTACATGCTGGGGCGTTCGCGCACGTGCTCAATGTCGCTCAAGTGCTTCAAATCGCCCGAGTCGTAGCTCGACGCGTCGATTTTGATTTGGTCATCAGCTGGGTTCGTAGACTCTTTATCGTCGCTCATCCGTTGATCTCCGGACAGTCGTCCAGATCCTATTTTCTGTTCGAGAAAGCCATCGTTTAACAGCTAGAAAGGTCGCTATTTTGCGAGGTTTGGCTTATTCCTAAACGGGCGATGCCGACCGGCGGACCTGCCCTCAAAATCTAAACCCAAAGTTTACCAGATTGCCTCGGTTTTGGCTGTGCCCAAAGCAGGTTTTAGAGCGTTTATTTGGTTGTCGATCCGGCGTGGGTTCTCGCCCAATGTGGGCATTCAGCTACTTGCTTACGGGCCAGAAAAGCCATATACCTTGTGCTTGCATCGCACGGGTGTTTCCTCCGCTTCGACCCGTAGAACTGCAACATGTACCATGTCGCCCGCTGGGACCCTATTGCACGGGCAAGTTTTCTAGAACTCACGCCTCTTCAGCAAGAAAGAAACGTTGAATGAGTAATAGCAATCCCAATGCGTTTAACCCCATGCAGCCCCCGATTCCGCGTCCTAGCGGCAGCAACACGGGGCTGATTGTGCTAGCGGTAGCCGCCGTGGTTGGCATACCTGTTCTGTTGGCCTGTGTGGGAATCTTGGTTGGTCTGATGCTGCCCGCCGTGCAAGCGGCGCGCGAGGCGGCTCGACGCATGCAATGCTCCAACAACCTCAAGCAGATCGCTTTGGCCATGCACAACTACGAATCCGAATGGAAGTCGCTCCCTCCGGCGTTTACTGTGGATGAAAATGGAGCTCCTCTGCACAGTTGGCGAACGCTGTTGCTGCCCTATATGGAACAGCAGGCGCTCTACCAGAAAATTGACTTGACAAAACCTTGGAACGATCCTGTTAATGCGCCGTATGCGGAAATCGTGATCCCCACATACGCCTGCCCTTCACACCCCCTTGCGCCCGGTCTCACACCCTACGTTGTCGTGAATGATCCAGGGGGAATATTCAATGGGTCCGTGCCAAGCAGTTTCCCGCAGGTCACCGACGGCCTTTCAAACACTTTGCTGGTGGTGGAGACCGACGATGCGACCGCAGTGAATTGGATGGCCCCAGACGACATCGACCTGACCGTTTTCACGAGCGGCGGCGCTTCGCGCACGGCGCATACCGGCGGAGTCAACGTGGCGTTCGGGGATGGTGCAGTGAACTTTATCAGCAACGAAGTCGACACACCGACTCGCGCGTCGATGGTCAGCAAAGACGCGGCCGATGGCCTTTGAATCAAAAGTAGCCTAGGCATCTTGCCTTGTCTTTACCCACTTTTTCAAGTCATTTTTGACTTGAAGCGATTTTGCGAAATGGTTGTCGTTACAGGAGTTAAGTATTTGCCATCAATTGTTCTCGGTTTGACATTTTTTAGTAACCTCCAATGATTAAGTGGCGGGCCGGGAGAGGGCCGCGTTCCTTCGACTTGCAGTACCAAGGAGTGTCCAGTCAAGCGAAACGTTTTTTGCACGGATGGGAAATTACCTTGAAGGTACTCGACAACACCGAGTGGGTTGAAACACATTTTGCATCGTGTGACCTGGGGGACAAGCGACGAACAAGACGGTTGAAAAAGGTTGCCAATCATATGCTGGCTAGTCCTGAACGATCCTTACCTCAACAAAACACAGCTTGGTGCGACTTGAAAGCCGCATATCGGTTGTTCGGCAATTCGCACGTAACGTTCGATGCCGTGGCTGAGCAACATTGGAGGCAAACGCGGCAGAGCGCACCTGGACGGTATCTATTGATTAGCGATACGACCGACATCAGTCGTATCTCGCACAAGGCGACAACCGGGTTAGGGATTCTCGGTGATGGCGTGGGCCGCGGAGTGCAACTGCATAACTGCCTAATGTATGATTGCGAGCATCATATGATCCATGGACAAGCTGGAGCTTTGCTTTACTATCGCCAGCACAAACCCAAGAACGAAAAACGCATGGAGCGTCTTGCCAGAACTCGTGAGAGCGATGTCTGGGGAGAACTCGTCGACCAGATCGGTACTCCCCCAGAGGGCTGCCAGTGGATTCATGTCTTTGACCGCGGTGGTGATAATTTTGAAGCGATGTGTCATATTCGCCTGACTGGGTGCGACTGGGGGATTCGCGCTTCAAAGATCAATCGCAAAGTAATTACTGACGCTGGTGAACAAGTCGCACTTGATGAAGCTTTGCACGACGCTCGCCAGCTAGGCACTTACGAGCTTAACTTACGTAGCCGCCCTGGAATGCCAGCACGCACGGCGAAGATTGAGGTCTCCAGATTAACTGTGACCTTTCCACCGCCCACACATTGCAGCAAATGGGTCAAAGAATGCGGCATTGAAGAACTCACTATGAATGTTGTCGTTGTCCAAGAAGTCGACGCACCGAAAGGGGTGATGCCGATTCGTTGGGGCCTGCTTACAAGCTTGCTAGTAAATACATTTGAGGACGCGTGGCAGATAATCGAGGATTATGAAAACCGTTGGCTAGTCGAGGAGTATCACAAAGTAATCAAAACCGCCTGTAGCATTGAGGTACATGCCTTGCGGACTTCTGATCGTCTGGAGCCTTTGATTGGATTGATCAGTGTGATCGGGATAAGGCTGTTTCAACTTAAGCTGGTCGGCCGCAGTCAGCCCAATGCGAAAGCGGCAACACATGTTCCCTCGAGTTGGATCAAATGCCTAAAGCTGGTGCGACCGAAGCTTAGCATCACTGGATTGACGGTCTACACATTCTTTCGAGAGATTGCCAAGTTGGGTGGCTTCCTCGCCCGCAAAGGCGATGGTGAGCCAGGGTGGCAAACCGTTTGGCTTGGCTATCAAAAAATACAATCGCTACTTGACGGCCTCCGCTTGGCTGGTGCAACTTGAGCAGATGAGAAGTGGGTAAAGGCAAGGCATCTTGCCTGGGTTTTTCTTGCCTAGCTAAATAGCTAGTTGTTTGCCACCAGTGCCGCGTTTAATTTTGCCTGCACAAACAGGACCTTGACATCCGATTTAAGGACGTTTAATATATCAGGGACTCCAGGCCGTCTGAGCTGTCCACCAAGTCCTTGGCCGCCAAAGATTGATTAGCGTCTGCCAACTCAAACCATGTCCCGCCGTTTTCATAAAGTTGCGATGCGATGCGTTTAACAGCAAAGCAATTCATACTGGTTGTGTTGTTCAGTTGTTGCGTACTGTGCGTCTCTCCGGCGCGAGGCCAATTGGACTTTGAAAAGGCTCCGATCAACTACGGGGAAGCCGAAACCAATGATCCAGTCGCAAAATTGGCCCGCGAGCTTGAAAGCGGACAGGTTGCACTCGAATACTCTGCGCGGCATGGCTGGCTACCTAGTTTGCTCGAGCGCCTGGGCATCGATCGCAATTCACAGACGCTTGTGTTTTCCAAAACGTCTTTGCAATTACATAAGATTGGCCCGCGCACGCCGCGTGCCCTGTATTTTAACGACAACGTCTACGTCGGTTGGTGCGTTCGCGGGGATGTCGTGGAGATCGCAGCTACCGATCCACAGCAGGGAGCTGTGTTTTACACGGTCGATCAGGATCCGGATTTGCCGCCCAAAATTGTGCGCGACCGTGGTCAGTGCTTGACCTGCCATGCGACCAATCGAACTCAAGGGGTGCCTGGATATTTAGTGCGCAGCGTTTTCCCAGACAACAACGGTCGACCTCGCAGCGGAACTCGAACGTATGTTACCGACCACACCACCGCTTTCAGAGAGCGATTTGGCGGATGGTATGTAACCGGCTTGCATGGTGCTGTGCGGCACATGGGCAATGCGATTGCGCACGATCGGCTCGAGCCCGAAAGTCTCGATCGGGATGCGGGAGCCAATCGCCAGCAACTCGAGGAACTGTTTGATACGACGCCCTATCTTTCACCCAACAGCGATATCGTGGCACTGATGGTGTTGGAGCATCAATCGCAAATGCACAATTTGATCGCTCACGCGAGCTTTGAAACTCGCATTGCACAGTATTACGATGCGGGCATTAACGAAGCGTTGGGACGCCCCGAGGACACGTTGAGCCCATCGACTCAGCGCCGCATCGCCGCCGCCGGCGAGGACTTGATCCGTTACATGTTATTTGCAGATGAAGCAGCCTTGGATGGGCCCATCGAAAGCTTGACCGAGTTCCCCAAAGCCTTTCAACTCGGTGATGCCAAAGCCAATAGAACCGACAGTCAGGGCAGAAACTTACGGCAACTAGACCTGCAACAGCGTTTGTTCCGTTACCCCTGCAGTTACTTGATTTACTCCGACGCCTTTGACGCCCTGCCAGACATGATGATGAGTTACGTCAAGGGACGATTGTCTGAGATACTCACGGCGGAGGAATGCCCGGAGGGTTACGAACGGCTTTCCAACGCGGATCGACGGGCCATTCTCGAAATCCTGCGAGAAACCAAACCGGGGCTGCTGCAGCTTGGAAACGCGCAGGCCACGCCATCATGAGCAGCTGGAGGTGCTGTCGGCCTACTAGGCCTAACGTAGGCCGTCAACAAGCGCAGCGCAGTTGCGGCAGGACTGTTCCAATGAACTGATTGTCGGCGGTGTTCACGCTGCGTCTGCTGGCTTTCCAAGCGATCCTAGCGATTCCAGCGACCGGGGCTCAATCCACTCGAACATGTGCGAATCCGTATGGGTTTTGCCTCAACTGCGCTGCGCTTGTTGCGTCTATGAAAAGCTTGCGGTCAACCCTAGATTTGATTTTCTTAAAAAAATGTCCGTTCTGCTTTGGCGTAAACCGAAGCGGCGGGTACCGAAGTCACCGCAGGCAACACGTA